>RECT01000419.1 GCA_007693875.1 Spirulina sp. DLM2.Bin59 | reverse complement strand
AAAGGGGTCATCCCCCACACTACCCCCCTCTTTATGGCGGGGGTGCGGCTTGTTCCGGCGGGGATCTTGATCCTGATCGTGACGGCGTTGCTCAAGCGAACCCAACCCCAAACCTGGCGGGCCTGGGGCTGGATTACCCTCTTTGCCCTCCTTGATGGCTTTGCCTTCCAAGGCTTTTTAGCGGAAGGGTTAGCCCGGACTGGTGCGGGTTTAGGCTCCGTGATGATCGATTCTCAGCCCATTGTGATTGCGCTGCTTTCCAGTTGGCTGTTTGGGGAATTGATTGGGCTGTGGGGTTGGCTCGGTTTGGGGATTGGCGTGTTGGGGATTAGTTTGATCGGTATTCCGGCGGGATGGTGGACGGCCTTGGCCCAAGGAGGGGCAATCGCCTTCCATTTCAATATTGCCGCCCTGTTTGATAACGGCCAATGGCTGATGTTCCTGGCCTCCCTCTCCATGGCCCTAGGAACCGTCAGCATCCGCTATGTGAGTCGCCATGTGGATCCCGTCGTCGCCACCGGCTGGCACATGATCATCGGTGGTGTGCCCCTCTGGGTGATGTCCGGGTTATGGGAATCCCAGCAATGGCAACAAATTAGCCCCGTGGGTTGGTTAGAATTGGCCTATGCGACAATTTGCGGCAGTGCGATCGCCTACGGCCTGTTTTTCTGGATTGCAGCCCGGGGGAACCTGACGAGTTTTACCTCCCTCACGTTTCTCACCCCCGTGTTTGCCCTGATTTTGAGCCATCTGCTGTTGGCGGAAGTTCTCAACGGGTTGCAGTGGTTTGGGGTTGCTTTGACCCTAATCAGTATTGCGTTAATTAATCAGCGGGAGGCAATGGCCAACATTGGGCCAAAATTGATTAGCCTGTTTCGGGGGCAACAGGCTCCCCCCCTGCCTGTTAAAGTTGAGGCAGAGGGGCCGTAAATTCTCGCAGCATGGCGGATAGAATTACGGTCAGTTTTCCCCTGTTATGCCTCTGTCCCCCCCTGTGGTAACAGAATGTTTAAACCTCTGTCTGTGTTGATGCGTTATGGGCTGATCGGGGCGATCGCCGCGACATTGTTGATCCAGGAATCCACCGGAGCATCAACCCCATGGACCATGACCACGGCGATCCCCGTTAGCGCACCCATTGCCCCCCCTCTCCTGGCCCAGGCGGAACCCGAACCAGACCCCGAACCCAACTCAGAAGGCCCCCCGAAAATTCAACCCGGCGATCAAGGCCAAGTGGTGACACAACTGCAAGAACGGCTCCAGCGGGCGGGTTATTACGAAGGGGAACCCAATGGCAACTATGACGAAGCGACGGCGGCGGCGGTGCGTAAATTACAAACCGAAGCGGGCTTAGAACCGACGGGCATTTTTGATGTGGCTAGCTTCGAGGCCCTGCGCGATCGCGATACCTCCCCCGAAACCCCTGCCCCTCCCGGTCGCAACTGGCGCAGAATTCTCCTCATTGCTGCCGCTGGCATCACCGTCTTCTCCGCAGTGGGGGGCATTGTTTATCTCCTGTGGCGATTCGTCAACAGTGGCGTTGACCCGGAATCAGACTCTCCGGAAAAACCGCTGATCAGCTCTCCCCTTGATCCCAAAACCCCCATCACCATCGATACCCCTCCCCCAGACCTCAAACCATCCCCGACAAAATTTGTCCAGGATACGCCAACAGCAGAAGCAGAAGTCCTCCCTGCTCCCCCCCCCGATGATGATTGGGGGGATTCGCCCGAATTGGATTTTTTGCTCAATTCCCTCTCTAATCCTCGTTCACAGGTCAGCCCTCCCCAGTTACCGGCCTCCGGCTCCCCGGAAGATATCTGGGATGATCAGGATTCTCCCCTAACCGCCTCTGGCACGCCGGGATTCATTTCGCCTAACCATTATCAGCCCCGCTCATCCTTACCTATTTCTTCCCCCAGTTTGCCCAAAGCCGATGTGGTGGAGGAACTGATTCGGGATTTACAAACCAGCGATAGTGAGAAGCGGCGTAAGGTGATTTGGTCTTTGGCCCAGCGGGCGGATTCCCGCGCCGTTCAACCCTTAGTGAATCTGTTATTAGAATCCGATTCCCAGCAACAGGGCCTTGTGTTAGAAGCCCTCTCCCAAATTGCGATCCGCACATTAAAGCCGATGAACCGCGCTTTAGCCCTTTCTTTACAGGATGACAATGCCCAGGTTCGTAAAAATGCGATCCGGGATTTAACGCGCATTTATGAGTTAATCGCCCAATTGAGTCAGTTAATCTACTGCGCTACGGATGATCCGGATCCCGATGTGCAGGCGACAGCAAAATGGGCGCTCAATCAATTGGGGCAAATCCGCAACCCCCCAGGGACTTAAACCGGGAGCAATTGCCCAAGGGCGATGGTGATGTCTGGAAAGGCGAGGGGGGCGATCGCTCCCTCCTGATGTTCTGTGTGGCATTGATAGCGATCGCCTTGGGGATCCCGTAAAACAATCAAGGTGTGATGGGTGAGATCGACAATCCAATATTCTCGAATCCCTGCCCGAGCATAGATCTGCGCTTTGATCTCTAAATCCTGTTGCAAGCTCGTTTTTGCCACCTCAATCACCCAAAAAATATCCTCGGCTCCAGGGTGACGGGTATTGTAGGCAGATTCCGGCAAGCGGACAATGGCAACATCCGGCTCCGGCTCTGAATCCGCCAGGGTAATCGGGCCGTTAAACCGCACTTCTGCCCGACCTGCGAGCAATTGCTCTAAATACCGCGCTCCTCGTTTGGCGGTGTTGTAGTGAATGGGGGTTTCTGGACTCATTTCAACAATTTCTCCTGCCCACAATTCCACCGCCCGATCCGCTAAAATCCCGGCGGCAATCATGCGGTGATAATCTTCTACAGACCAATGGGTGAGGATCTTCATGGTCATTTTGGGAAATTTAACGCAGGTGCAAAACCTCCAGAGGGGCGAAAGGGGAGGGCGAAAATTTTTTCGCCCCTACGGAGATGAAGATTTGGTTTTATGCTAAACCAAGGCACTATGGCCCAAGGCTAACCCCGCCACCAACATGCCAAACACTAAAAATGGCTGGGCACTGGCCTGATATTTCACATCATTCTTAAGGGGATCCCGCAGGAAATACATATCCTGGAATGTGATTTGGGGAATAATCAACAGGAGTAGGATCGTGGCATAAAGATTTTGATGGATGAAAATCAAATAGGCCGCTACCCCCGCTTGAAAAATATCAATCATCAACACACAAATCCAGGCGGATTTTTCCACCCCAAACATCACCGGCAGGGATTTTAACCCCAATTGGCGATCGCCCTCCACACTTTTAAAATCATTGACAATGGCAATGCCCAACCCCGCCAGACTATAAAACAGCGTTAACCAAACAATCGTCCAATTTAACGTCCCAAACAGGGCATGACCGGCACACCAAGGCAACGTAATATAACTGGCCCCCAAGGCATAATTCCCGAGCCAACCGTTTTGTTTCAACTTCAACGGCGGTGCAGAATAGATATAGGCCAAAAATGAACCAATCACCGTGATTAACATGATCATCGGGAACTCATGGCCCGACCAAGCATCTAAAAACGCCGCCAGCCCGAACCCGCCAAACAGCAAAATTAAAATCTGCGCCTTCACTTGGGCAATGGAAATCGCCCCCGATGGGATGGGGCGATAGGGTTCGTTAATCGCATCAATTTCGCGATCGTAGTAATCATTGAGGGTTTGGGTGTAGCCGGTCATGATCGGCCCGGAAAGGAGCATACAGGTGAAGGCTTTTAATAAGTCCTCAAAGCCCCACACATAGCCCCCGGAGGAAGCTGCGCCGCACACTACCCCCCAAATGAGGGGAATCCAGGTAATTGGCTTCATTAACTGGAGGCGAATTTTCCAGACATTGCTTTCTGCTGCTGCCCCCTTCATGCCCAAGAGTTGACGGGCCTTTGAGCCGGTCGGTGCGGTTTTTTGTTCGTCAGTCATGGGTATTTACAGTAATTTATAGGGAAATAATCAGGTAATGATCTTGGAATTTTGCCCCCTTCACCGGTTGGCCAGTTAAGGGCGGGGGCAGGAAAATATTGCGCCGTTGATCCCCGGCTTCAATGGTGAGTTCGGGGCCGTATTGGGTGAGCTTGACTTGATTTTTCGTTAAGCCCGGTAAAAAGATTTTGACTTGGCGGGCGGCGGTGTCAATGGTGAGGGGTTTGGGGATATGGTCGGTATCCCGGAAGTTGGGGAGGGCCGCTAAAAGGGCATCCCAGTTTTCGCCGGCTAGGGTGGGTAAGCCGGTGCTGGGGATGGGGAGGAATTCCTGCACCTGTTCGGCGTTGGGGTTGACCCGGTTCCACAACACGCCGCCCACACTGACCCCCACCTGTTGAGCACTGCCCCAATAGTATTGAGCGAGGGCGATCGCCTCCGGTTGCTCATCCGTCACCAAATAGGCTAAAACCCTTTGGGGGTCAGCGATCGCATTCCTCCCCTCATTGAGCAATTCCTGGGTTTCCTCCGTGGGCTGGTTGGCAAAGTTATCCCAAGACCAGGAAATATTTAACACCGCACTGGTGATCGGTTGAATAAAGGGGCCAATGGCCTTGCCTAAATCTGA
>RECT01000415.1 GCA_007693875.1 Spirulina sp. DLM2.Bin59 | reverse complement strand
ATATGAGTAAGTATAAAATTCATCTACGGGGGGAAGGGGAGCGTTTGGTGGCGCAATATTTTGCCTATCAGGGGGAGGCGATCGCCAATATCCGCCAATGGCGAGATTTAGTGTTCGTGGATGTGGGGGGATGGCCGGAGCCAACAAAGGGGCCGGTGGTGGCGCAATGCACCCATTCAATTGTGATCAGCCGTGATCCGGCAGCGGTGGCGGCTTGGCATGATTTATGCCAAGGTTTACAACCCTTAGCGGTCATCCACAGTGTCCGAGAGCAATGCCTAGAGATCATCCGAGAGCAACCCTATCTAGAGTTAATCGCTGGCCCTTGGGAGCGGGGTTGTCGGATTCCAGAGCAATTGTGCGATCGGGTTCTCTCAATTTTGCCCCAATCTTAAATTTTTTCTATTTTAACAATCCAAAAGGAGTCTAAATCATGCAGAAAATTCTCTTTGTTACTGTTGGTGGATCACATCAACCCATTGTCACATCCATCAAGGCTTTAGAACCAGATCGGGTGATCTTTATCTGTTCTGATGGGAGCCGAGGTAGCAAACCCCAAGTTGTTGGCAAAGACAATCCTTGTGAGATTCGTCAAAATGGGAAAATTATTGAGCGATTGCCTAATATCCCTACTCAGGTAAATCTTGGTGATGCTTTTGATCCAGAAAACGATATTATTCTTCTTAAAAGTCCTGATGATCTAGAAGAATGTTATGAAAAAATTGTTGCAAAAATTCAAGAAATAAAAGCACAAAATTCTAATGCTGAAATCAAAGCAGACTATACAGGTGGAACTAAAACAATGTCAGTTGCGCTAGGGTTAGCTTCTTTAGATTATCGATTAATTCCCTACCTCACAACAGGAACGCGCACCGATATTATTAAGATTAATCGAGGTGAGTTAACCAGTGAAGCGGGAGTTGCACAAATTAAAGCACAACGAACGATTGAGCAATTTTTACCACTATTTTTACAGCAATATAACTATCCTGCTGCAACTACAGAATTGAGAAAGCTGTTATCATCTGTTGCATTAACTTCAGATCTGAAGCAACGGATACAAGATTTTTTTAGCTGCTGTTCTGGTTTAGATGCTTGGGATCGCTTTGAACATCAAGAAGCATTAGCTCTGCTTGAAAACTATATGAATCGTAGTGAAATCCGCAATCTGGGCATATTTCTCAAAAAAGTTATTTATAGTCGATCACAGATAGACTCAGATTTTGATTCTACCTATGGCGCAAAAGGTCATGGTTATGAAATTGTGCAAGATTTATTATTGAATGCACAGCGACGGGCGACCCAAGAACGCTATGATGATGCGGTGGGGAGACTTTATCGCGCCATTGAGCTGTTCGGTCAAATTCGTTTGTTGCATACCTATGAAATTAAAACGGGTGATGTTGATTTAGCAAAGATTCCCGAACCACTGAAACAAAAGTATGAAAAATTTCGGTCTGATCAAAACCAGAAAATACAGATCGGTCTTGCCATGAGTTATGAGCTTCTTGGTGATCTGAGTGATCCTATTAACGAGCTTTATGCAAACCAAAAAAACTTAATTATGGATGCTTTAAATGTGCGAAATAATTCATTATTTGCCCATGGATTTAAGCCCATCAATCAGGAAGAATATCAAAAATTTTCTGATGTCATTGGCGGCTTTATTGTCGAAGGTATTAAGTTAGTAACCAAAAAAGAGCAGCCACTAGATTCTTTGCAATTTCCTAGCTGTTTGTCAATTTGAAAATTTTTCACAAAAACTGATGTCATCTTAATTTCAACGAGCAGAAATGGTTTTAACCCAAACCCCCCCCCTGAGCCTAGAAGCCTTCCTACAACAACCTGAAACCAAACCCCCTCAGGAATATATTGAAGGTCAAATCTACCCCAAGCCCATGCCCAAAGGACAACATAGCCGTATTCAAACCCGGCTCGCCACCGCCATCAATGCCCACAGTGAACCAGAAAAAATTGCCATGGCCTTTACTGAACTGCGGTGTACCTTTGGGGGGCGATCGCTCATCCCCGATATCAGCATCTTCAACTGGCAAAATATCCCCCTCAACCCCAAGGGGCAAATCGCCGATCTATTCCTCATCCCCCCCACCTGGACAATTGAAATCCTTTCCCCAGAACAGCCACCGATCCGGGTTATGAATAACATCCTCTTTTGTTTAGATCATGGTAGTGAACTGGGGTGGCTCATTGATCCTCAAGAGCAGGCCGTAGCCACCTTTCAACCCGGAAAACAACCCGAAATTTATCAAGGCGATCGCCCCCTCCCCACCTTGGCCAACCTCCCCCAACTCCACTTTTCCCCAACCACAATCTTCAACTACCTCAATCTTTAAATTTTATTGAGAAAATTGCTATTCTTTCTCATTAATAATTACAGTCGATTATCATCATTAATATGAACCAATCTCCAGCCCATCAAGCCGCCCTCGCCACCCTGCAAGCCGCCGTCCACGCCTTGCTCGGTCAACCCCATGCCACCCAAAATAACATCAGTAAACAAGCACAAAACCTGTTTAAATGGCCCAACTCCCCCCAATTTCAACCCCTAAAAGTCCTCTTTGATCGCATTGACTTAGGCCAACATCATCAAAATCAACAGTATTGGCCCATCCCAACCATCCAAACCATCCCAACCATCCAAGCCGAAAACAAAACCTGTCCCCCCATCCCCTACCCCACCACCACAAAACCCACCAACCTTGAAACCTGGCTCCAAAATATCCGCAACGAAATCGACCTCAGTCCCGAAGACTGGGAAAACCTCCCCCTGCTCACCCTCATTGTTGAAAAATACGGCTCATTGATCAGCCTGACCGATCCTGATACCGCCTTCACAGATCTCGTTCGCTCCACCGCCGCCGTTGCCGCTGCCCTCGCAGAAAACCCCAACAGTGAAGAACTCACCTTGATCGGTGGGGATCTCTCCGGCATTCAAAACTTCATCTACACCATTGCCTCCGATGGAGCCTTAAAATCCCTCCGCGCCCGCAGTTTCTACCTCGAACTCGTCACCGAAGAAGTCGTCCAACAACTCCTAAACGCCCTTAATTTACCCCGCACCAGTATCATCTACGCTGGTGGCGGCAACCTATATTTACTTGCTCCCCAAAAAACCGATCAACTTTCACAAAAAATCAAACAGGTTCAAGAAAAGTTCAATGCTTGGCTATTTAAAGATTTTCAAGGCAAAGTTTTCCTTGCCTTAGATAGTATCGACATCACGATCTCAGCTTTGACCAGTAAAGAACTCAGTCAAAAATGGAAAGAAATTCCTAAAAAACTCATCATTCAAAAACAACAAAAATTCAAAGATATACTTAATAACCTTCTCGAAGTCAAAGATAGCTTTAATCCCCCCTGTCAGGTATGCCATCGGGATGATGTCAAAACCTTGAACCCCCTTTCTGAAGATAGTGAAACCTTAGCTTGTTCCACCTGTTGCAGTATGTACAAACTAGGAGATTATTTATTTAAAGTTGAAACTATTGTCCGTTCAACACAGAAAAAACCAGATGCAGAGATTAAAACTCCTCCGTTAGTTTTTGATTTTCAAGACCAAAAAATTTACTATTATCCTTCTTTAGTTGAAAGACTGATTACACAGGAAGTCGATTCAGTTTTACTGGTCAATAGTTGGGATATCAAACAGTATCGGTTTAGAAAATATAAAAATCCTGTATCCCTGTTCTTGGGACAATATGGCCAGGAGAGCGCAGAAAAATCCGGAACTACAATGCAGGCTCAAGAATTTACTGCTAAATCTCAAGGCATTCCCCGCGTTGGTTATTTGCGAATGGATGTGGATAATCTGGGCAAAATTTTTGCTCAAGGTTTAGGGGAATATTGCAATTTACCGCGTTTGGCGGGTTTGTCGCGGATGATGACGTACTTTTTTAAAGTGTATCTGAATAGTTTGGCGGAAAACCGAGCAGCCAATACGGTAGGTTTTGAAAAATTGACCGAGGAAGATAAACGCCTTAATCTCTTGTTTATTTATGCGGGTGGGGATGACCTATTTATTGTTGGGGCATGGGATGAAGTGGTAGCTTTTGGTTTTGATGTTTACCAGAGCTTCCGAGCCTATACCGGAAAAAATCCTGATATTACCCTTTCCGGTGGTGTCAGTTTAGCCACCGCCAAGTTTCCCCTTTATCAAGCTGCCAGTGAATCAGGAGACATGGAGGAACAAGCTAAAGGCAATGGGCGGGATAGTTTTGGTTTATTTGGTCAAGCTTTTAAATGGGATGAATGGCTAGGAAATCCTCAAATCATTGAAAACTTAAAAGTGGGTGAAACTCAAAAGCTCAATGATTATCTCCAGGGAACAAAGCCGCCCCTCTTTGGCATTTTGCCCCTAGTGCAGGAATTAAATCAATTGAATGTAGAAAATCAACTATCCCGTGCTTTTATCCGTAACCTGTTGGATACAGCAAGGCTCCAGGATTTAAAAATTCAAGATATAGAGCGAACCAAAAAACAACATGATCGGCCTGAAGATATTCGCTACTATCTCCATCTTCCCAAAATTGCCTATACCATCGCTCGTTTACCCAAGTCCCTTAATCTGGACTTAAGCCAATCGCT
>RECT01000414.1 GCA_007693875.1 Spirulina sp. DLM2.Bin59 | reverse complement strand
GCCGGGATATCTGGGGTAAGGGGGGGGATGTCAAACCCTAACCAACCGTAATCAAACGCTAGGCGGCCATATTGAACCGCCCCCCAAGCGAGGAGGGTGGCCAATCCCAGCACCAAGGGCAGAAGGTAGCGCAGGGAGAGCATGCCCTTCAGGGAGGATCGGGGTAAGGTGTCGGCGTGGTCATAGATTGGGGCAGGTTGGGGATATTGGTACCTATCGCTCCGGGCTAAATGGCCAAACCAAAACAGCCCCGATAGGAGGCTGACCCCAACCCACAGCCCCACTTGGGTCTGTACCCTTGTCCAAAACGTGGGGAGATAGTCCAACTCTGTAAACCAGAGGATCTGAGCCGTGAGGGCCGCGAGGCGATCGCCCACCACCAGGCCGCAGATTACTAGCCCCAGAGCCATCCATCCCCAACTCCACTTTTTAGCCACAGCCTGATCAAACCTGCTACTTTGAAGGAAACATTAAAGATTCTTGTTGTTATAGCCTAACGAATTCTTCCATGCATAGCCATTCCGATCCCATTGCCAGTATTTCTGTCACCGACTTTGCCCAGCGTGTCGCCATGGGAGATGATGACCTGCAATTAATTGATGTCCGCGAAGCCGAAGAGGTGGCGATCGCCCATCTCCCTGACTTCAAAATCTACCCCCTGAGCCAGTTTGCCCAATGGTCGGCCACGCTCCCCACCACCCTCAACCCCCATGCCGAAACCTACGTTCTCTGCCACCACGGCATTCGCTCCGCGCAAATGTGCCAATGGTTACGGAGTCAAGGCTTCACCAATGTTACAAATATTCAAGGGGGCATTGAAGCCTACGCTACTTTAGTGGATAGAGCGATCGCCCGCTATTGAAAACTTCCTCGTTTGAGCAAAATCCAGCATAAAAAACTATTTTAGCCATGGTCGGTCATGATTGCCTCAGCGAACGCCAACAACAGATTCTCTGGGCCACAGTTCATCGCTATGTTGCCACCGCAGAACCCGTGGGGTCAAAGGTGTTGGCTGCTGAATATGATCTGCAAGTCAGTTCCGCAACGATTCGCAACACCATGGGCCGCCTGGAAAAAGTGGGATTGCTCTATCAACCCCACACCTCCGCCGGCCGCATTCCTTCCGATTCCGGCTATCGGGTCTATGTGGATCACCTGATCACCCCCGATGATGGCAAAGGGGAACAACTCCGCCAAGTTTATGCCCAACAATTGGATTGGGGCCGCTACAACCTGGAGCAACTGCTCCAACGGGCCGCCCAAATCCTCGCCACCCTCAGCGGCTATATTGCCCTGATCACCCTACCCCAAACCACCGACCACCGCATTCAATCCCTCCACATCCTCCCCATTAGCCCAGATCAGGGCATGCTCATCATTGTCACCGATGCCTATGAAACCCAGTCTATGCGTCTGGATTTGTCGGCGTTAATTGCCAGTGATGCCGCCGCTGATGAGGAGTTCGACATGACTGGCGAATTACAAATTCTCTCTAACTTTCTCAATCAAAAACTGCGGGGGCAATCTCTCACCGCGCTACAACAGTTGGATTGGCAAGAAATCGGTGAAGAATTTCAGGCCTATAGTGTCGTCATGCAAGCTATTTTAGGCGAAGTGGTACAAAGGTATCAGGCTCCCATTGTCATGCCCATTGTGATTCGCGGCATTGCGGAAGCCTTGCGTCAACCGGAATTTTCCGAGGTGCAACAGGTGCAAACGCTGCTGTATCTCCTGGAAGAAGAACAAGAGCAACTCTTTCCCCTAATCTTCAAACAACCGGAACAGCGGAAGCAACGGGCCACAGTGCGGATCGGTGCAGAAAACCCCCTGGCTCCCTTAAACAGTTGCACAGTAATTTCTGCCCAATATCATAAGGGCAATCTACCGGTGGGTAGTGTGGGGTTAATTGGGCCAACGCGGATGCTCTACGAAAATGCGATCGCCCTCGTGGAATCCACGGCTCAATACCTCTCCCATGCCCTCAACACCCCCCCCTAAGGGCGAAAAATTTTTCGCCCCTACATCCCCCATATCAAGGCCACAAACCATAGCGAATAATGCAGTAAATAGCCCGAAACCCATCTTTCCAGTTAATCTTTTTACCTTCTTGATAGGTGCGGCCATAGTAAGAAATCCCCACCTCATAGATGCGGCAATTCATCCGGGCCACTTTGGCGGTAATTTCCGGCTCAAAGCCAAAGCGATTTTCTCGGATTTTCACACCTTGAATGACTTCGCGACGAAACGCTTTATAACAGGTTTCCATGTCTGAAAGATTCAGATTGGTGAACATATTAGACAACGTTGTTAAGAACCGATTACCGACAGCGTGCCAAAAATACAAAACGCGATGGGAATGACTCCCTAAAAAGCGAGAGCCAAACACAACGTCAGCCCGGTTTTTGAGGATCGGATCAATCACGAGGGGATACTCTTGGGGATCGTACTCTAGATCTGCATCTTGGACAATTACAATATCCCCGGTTGCGGCCCCAAAACCAGTGCGGAGGGCGGCTCCTTTGCCTCGGTTTTGGGGGTGATAGATAATTTGGTCAACTTCCCCCTTGATTTCAGTTTCAAGGATGTCCCGCGTGCCATCGGTAGAGCCATCATCAACGATGATAATTTCAATGTTTTCAATGGGGGAAGCTTTCACGGCGGCGACAATTTGGTGAATGGTTGCGGATTCGTTGTAGCAAGGGATAATGACGGAAAGCTTCATGAACAGGTAGGAGTGGCGATCGCCATCAAGGATAACCCAACCGGGGGCGGTAATCGTTTCTCTAGCCGTTGAAGCAGGGGCACAAAGCGGTTAAAAAGCCCCACTTATCCCCCCCCAGGGATAGTGCGCTTCAAGCATGGTATCTGGACTAAAGGGAGCCGGAGCGCGATAGGATCAAACTGTTGACGCTCATCATTTTCATTCTATTCTTGGTTGCCCTCGATTCAGTCCGAATTATTTTGGTAGAACCCGCTGGCCCCCTCAATGTGGGGTCGGTGGCACGGGTGATGAAAAATATGGGGCTGTCGCGGTTGGTGTTGGTGAATCCGAGGTGCGATCGCCTTTCCCCCGAGGCCTATCAAATGGCGGTGCATGGGGCAGAAATTTTAGAAGGGGCTGCGGTGGTGGGGGATTTAACCACGGCGTTGCAGGGGTGCGATCGCGCCGTTGCCACCGCCGGCCGGGATTGCAGTTTAGGGTTGCCCCTCGAATCGCCCCGGGTTGCGTTCCCTTGGCTCCTCGCTTCCCCTGGGGAAACAGCAGTAATTTTCGGCCGGGAGGATCATGGTTTAACGAATCAGGAGTTAAACCAAGCGCAACGGGCGGTGATGATTCCCGCTCACCCTGACTATCCCTCCCTCAATTTGGCTCAAGCGGTGGGGATTTGTGCCTATGAGTTAAGCCAAGTGGGTGCCACTGCATCGATACCCGTAACCTTACCCACCGCTCCCCTCGATCACCTCGAAGCCTACTACCAAGATCTGGAAACCCTCCTGTTAACCATAGGCTATCTCCACCCCCACACCGCCGCCGCCCGCATGGCCAAGATCCGCCGCTTCCATAACCGCGCCCTGCTCACAGCGGAGGAGTTAGCTTTGCTGCGGGGGATGATTCGTCAGACACGTTGGGCTATTGATCAACGGCCATCTTCCTAAGCACCCAATAGGTTTGGGGTTGTCCGAAGGTGTCAAACCAGGCAGTAATCGGTTGTGCCTCAATTGTCGTTAACTGTTGCCGGAGTTGCGCCACCTGCTCCGGGCGACGACTGATCACCACAGGGGCGGGATCTGCGCTCAAGGCTTGGGCCAGTTCAGCGGTTGTGCCGGCAAACGGGGTGAAGGGGCGATCGCCCAAGGCCACATAAAGGGCCAAGCTCGGCAAATTAAATTCTTCTGCGAACAGGATCGCTGTGGGGGAATTTTCCCCTAGCGCAACGGCGGCAACCTGTTGCGAGCCGCGCAACTGGGGCAAGATCAACGGCACAACAATGCCCCAGAGACAAAATAAAAGCAGCATTCCTTGCACCATTCCCCAGTTAAACGCCGCTTGGAATTTGCCCTGATCCAAAGCCCGATGACTCAAAATTGCCCCCCCTAACCACACCATCACCATCAGCCCCAATCCCCAAAAGGGGATGGGAATCCACCGCCCCACCGCCACCACAGCGAGGCCAAAAGCGATCGCAAGCAACAGACTTAAACCCCGCGCCCACCGTACCCCAGGGGTTAACTTCGGCATCAAACTGGCCTGGGCAATGAGGATCGCCACGGCGGGATAGGCCCCTAGGGCGTAGCTGGGCAACTTGCTGGGCAACAGTTCGTAAATCAGCCAACCAGCGGCAAGCCAAGCGGTGAGGGGCAGTTGCTCCGGCAATTTCCAGGCCCCCACCTGATAAATCAAAGCAGCCCACAACCAGGGGAACCAGGGTAAAAATGCCAGGATAAACAGCAGCAGATAATACCCCGGTAGACCCCACTGGCCAAACACCACCCCACCGCTGGCCCGGTGGGCAATGTACCAATCCCACAGCCAGCGGGCGAACGCTCCCCGATCTACGGTAAAGGTGAGGGCCAACCAGAGGCTAAAGGGAATCAGGCTTAAGGGGGCAAAGAGCCAAGGGCGG
>RECT01000412.1 GCA_007693875.1 Spirulina sp. DLM2.Bin59 | reverse complement strand
CAATACCTCCTCTTCCCTCGTGCAGGGCTGCACTGCTTCCGTCCTCCCCACCTATAGCCGCTTCTATTACGACAAGTGGGCCAAAGGTGTCGTCCCCATTGCCCCCCCATTTATCCGTGATTTCTTCTGGTTCTACACCGAAAGCAAAACCATGGATCAAAATATCGTTGTCGATGCCGTGGCTACGATTCAGCAGTGGATCGATACAGGAATCAGTATGGAACTGCTGTTCAACCTCAATGCGGGGGTATACTTCCCCGATGAGCCGGGGCGATCGCTCACTGCCAAGGATATTTTTGAAACCTTAGTTCATGCCTGGGAAAGTGGTTGTAAGGCGATCTACTATATCCGGACGGTGCAAAAGGATGACTATAAAGAATCCGATGGCTGTAGCAGTTGCGCTAATTAGTCCCCATAAACTCTATCCATGCATTTGTACTAATTCACAACCCAAAATATGCTTCAACTGTCCAAGCCTCCAATGCCTGTTAACCCCATTTTTAATCCTGAGGGGGATGACAAAATTGAAAACCGTTCCCTGTGGTTTGGGAATGTGACCAACTTGATGCAACTTAATGATGTGCGGTATCCTTGGGCGATCGCCCTTTACCAGCAGATGCGCGAACAGTTTTGGATTCCGCAAAAATTGGATATTACCCAAGATGTCACCGACTATTGGAACCTCACCCCAGAGGAGCGGCGGGGGTTTGACGGCATTTTATCCTATCTCACTTTTTTGGATTCAATTCAAACCTGCAATATTCCCCATTTGAAAAGTTGTATCACTGCCCCAGAAGTTGCCCTCTGTATGGCAGAGCAAACCAGCCAAGAGGCGATGCATAACGCCAGCTATCAATACATGATTGAAAGCATTATTCCGGCAGAACGACGCAACGAAGTTTATGATCTGTGGCGCACGGATAAGGTGCTGTTTGAGCGATGCAAATTTGTAGCAAAACTCTATCAGGACTATCTGGATAATCCCAATGCTGAGAATTACTTTATCTCACTGGTTGCGGATTATTTACTAGAAGGGTTGTACTTCTACAACGGCTTTATCTATATGTACAATCTGGCTTCACGCATGCTGATGCCAGGGAGTGCGGATATTTTCAAGTTGATCAATCGGGACGAATTATCGCATGTGCGGTTATTTCAGCGAATTATTCCTGAAGCCATGACGGTTTTGCCCCATTCTCAGGATTTGGTCTATGAACTTTTTGATGCAGCAGTGAGCCAAGAAATTAAATGGTCTAACCATATTATTGGCAATCAAATTCTGGGGATTACGGAAGCCAGCACAGAGCAATATACGAAGTATCTAGCCAATTCCCGGCTGCGGGCCATTGGTTTAGAGGCCATCTATCCTGATGAAAAATTCAAAAAATCTCCCTACGCTCATTTAGAGCGGTTTAGTGATACCAAGGCCGATGGCAATACCAAAGCCAATTTCTTTGAAGCGGGGGTGACGAGTTATGTGATGTCCTCTGGTTTAACCGGTTGGGATGAGATTTAATCTCCCCCCAGTTAGTGAATGGTGCGTCAGAGCGATTAATCTATGACGGAAAAGAGTTGCGTAACGGCTGACGCACCATTGATGTAGTTTTCCCGAACCCCCTGAAACAGGGGGTTTTTGGCTGAGGATGGCAGGAGGCATCGGGAAATTCCTATAATTACCAAAAATTCAGATGACATCGGAGGATGATAATGTCGGTTTCATTGACATCGCGCTCTTACCATGATTGTGCTGAGGAGGCAACGATTCAGGCCTTCGAGAGTGATGGCGAACAGGGCTTGACGGTGGATACCGTTGTTCAGCGTTATGAACAGTATGGCTACAATGAACTGGAATTTAAACCCGGTAAACCGGCATGGCTCCGGTTTTTGCTCCAATTCCATCAGCCTTTGCTCTATATCCTCCTCCTGGCAGGGGCCGTCAAGGCGGGGCTGTGGTTTCGGCTGGGTGAGGGCCTGACGGATGCGATCGTGATTTGGGGGGTGACGGTCATTAATGCGGTGATTGGCTATGTCCAAGAGGCCAAGGCGGAAGGGGCGATCGCCTCCCTCGCCAAAGCCGTCACCACCGAAGCCACCGTCATCCGTGAGGGGCAAACCCTCCGCATTCCCTCACGGGATCTCGTCCCGGGGGATCTAGTCCTACTCAGCTCCGGGGATAAAGTCCCGGCGGATCTGCGCCTGATGAGTTTGCGCAATCTTCAGGTGGATGAATCAGCCCTAACGGGGGAATCCGTGCCGGTGCAGAAGGATGTTGCCATTGTGGCCGCCGATACCCCCCTGGCAGAACGGCTCAACATGGCCTATGCGGGGAGTTTTGTCACCTTTGGCCAGGGGCGGGGCATTGTCGTCGCCACGGCCAACGCCACAGAGGTGGGGCAAATTTCCCAATCCATGGAGCAACGAGTCAGTTTACAAACGCCGTTAACCCGCAAGTTTGCCCAATTTAGCCATACGCTCCTTTACTGCATTTTGGCCCTGGCGGCCTTTACCTTTGTCGTCGGTTTAGGTCAAGGGGGCAGTTGGGTTGAGATGTTTGATGCGGCGGTGGCCCTGGCCGTGAGTGCGATTCCGGAGGGATTGCCCGCTGTGGTGACAGTGACGCTGGCCATTGGTGTGAATCGGATGGCCAGTCGCAATGCGATTATCCGCAAATTACCGGCGGTGGAAACCGTGGGTAGTGCGACGGTGATCTGCTCCGATAAAACCGGCACGCTGACGGAAAATCAGATGACGGTGCAGCGGCTTTATGTGGGGGGAGATTATTACCAAACCAGCGGCGGCGGCTATAGCCCCCATGGTGAGATTACACCGGTAGAGCCAGGGCTAGCTTGGACGGCGGATCAGGATTTGCCGCCAGTGGTGATGGAATGCCTGATGGCGGGCTTGCTCTGTAATGATTCCCAACTGAAGCAGAAGGGGGATAGCTGGTCAGTGGTGGGGGATCCCACGGAAGGGGCATTGATTGCGGTGGCGAAAAAGGCAGGCTTGAGTCAGTCGGGCCTAAATTCAGCGCGATCGCGCCTCGATTCCATCCCCTTTGAATCGGAATACCAATATATGGCAACGCTCCACGATGCCAAGCCTCGCGTCATCTATGTGAAAGGGTCTGTAGAAGCTCTCTTGAGCCGTTGTAGCCAGATGGTGGATCGGGATCATCAGCCCGTGGCCTTGCAGCGGGAAGCCATTGAGGAAGCGGTGGAAACGCTCGCGGCTCAAGGCTTACGGGTGTTAGCCTGCGCTAAAAAAGAGGTGGAACCCCATCACCATGATCTGGAGCATGAACATATTGAAACGGATTTAGTCTTTCTGGGCCTCCAGGGGATGATCGATCCGCCCCGACCAGAGGCGATCGCCGCTGTCCATGCCTGCCAAAAGGCTGGGATTCAGGTGAAGATGATCACCGGGGATCATGTGACGACAGCAAAGGCGATCGCCCAACGGATGGGGATTACCAAAAACGGGGAGATCCATGCCTTTGAAGGCAGGGCCTTGGCGAAAATGAATGATCAGCAAATCGCTGACAGCATCATGATGGGTTCAGTTTTTGCCCGGGTTGCCCCCGCCCAAAAACTGCAATTGGTGGAATCCCTCCAGGCCCAGGGGCAAATCGTTGCTATGACCGGTGATGGGGTTAACGATGCCCCCGCCCTCAAACAGGCGGATATTGGCATTGCCATGGGTAAAGATGGCACGGAGGTGGCGCGGGAATCGGCGGATATGCTCCTCACCGATGATAACTTTGCCTCCATTGAGGCAGCAGTGGAAGAAGGCCGCACCGTGTACCAGAATTTGCGGAAGGCGATCGCCTTTCTTCTCCCGGTCAACGGTGGGGAATCGATGACGATCCTCCTCAGCACATTATTGGCGCGGCAGTTACCGATCCTCTCCCTGCAAGTCCTGTGGCTGAACATGATCAACTCAATCACCATGACCGTCCCCCTCGCCTTTGAACCCAAGAGCAAGGGGGTGATGCAACAGGCCCCCCGGGATCCCGACTCTCCCCTGCTCACGAAAAAACTCCTCAACCGGATCATCGCGGTGTCAGTGTTTAACTGGATTTTGATCTTTGGGATGTTTGAATGGGTGGTAAGGACGACGGAAAACACCGCTCTGGCCCGCACGATGGCTATTCAGGCCCTCGTCGCGGCGCGGATCATTTACCTGATCAGTATTAGCCAGTTGGGGGCCAATATTGCCAACCTGATCCGGGGCAAAACCAAAGTCCTCGGCAAAACGCCAATTTTGCTGACAGGGATTGCCGTGGCGGTGATTTTGCAGGTGGTCTTTAGTCAATGGGGGGTGATGAATGAACTATTCCACACCGCCCCCTTAACTTGGCAACAATGGCTGATCTGTCTTGCGCCGATGATTCCCATGATTCCCATGGCGATCTTCGCCAACTGGATTGATCCCGGCCCGCAGCCGGGGACGAACCCCAAAGGCTAGGGGTTTGGCCAGCATAACGCTGTAGTTCCGAGCGATCAAATAAAGCCCCCTCCGAAGAGGGGGCTTTATTCAGTTAGAGATTAGGTTGTTAAACCGTAAGTCTTAACCGTTGATGGCAGGAGCGGTGAGCGCCACAGGTGCAGACTCAGCAGAAGCCAAAT
>RECT01000411.1 GCA_007693875.1 Spirulina sp. DLM2.Bin59 | reverse complement strand
GAGTCGGCCCCCCGCTGACTTGATTTGGCTGATGATTATTTCCGTTGTTGACATGATTAATTAGGGTGATTTTATTGATTAGATTGGGCAGTGCTTCCGCCCGGTAAGATCGAGAATCCACAATTACGGGGGATTGTGCTGGGCGGTTGCGGTCGTTCCAGACCCGCTCAAAATCCCGACGTAGGCGATCGCATTGAGCGCGGGATTTTAACACCATCCCGTTTTCCAGGAGGGCATCTACCATTGACCGTTCCCCGGCACGAGCCAAGGCTAAGAAGTGAATATTGAGCCGTCCCGAATCAGTTAAGCCGATTTTAGTGCAGTTGGCTTCTTGAAGCACCATGCACAAATGCACCCCAAATTCCAGGCCCTGAAACACAATCCCCCCGATCATGGCATCCAATTCTTGGAGCAGAGTTTTGTCGACTTTGGTAGCGACGTCTTCCCTGGTTTTGTTCCACTCATCCAAAACTAGTAAAAGCCGGGGCTGTAGGCGATCGCCCTTCAGTTGCCCCGTCACCCGCCGCTCTAGCTCACGGTAAACAGACCGCACCGCATCGATAGCTCGCAACGGGTCAAAACTTAGGCCATAGCCAGGGAAACAAACCGACTCGTAAAACTCAGGCCAGCTTGAGTTTTTGGCATCAACGGCATGAAATTCCATATCAGGATACCGCTCCCTCAGTGCGTAGGAGATCGCCCCGATGGTCGTGGTCTTGCCGCATTGGGTGATGGCCAGTAGGGCGATGTGACGGGGCTTCTCGGTTGGGCCATCCATATCGGTGATGGATGCAATAACCTCACCATACGCCCCGGCAATACCCCCTACATCAACCGGATCAACCACAGGGGCAACCATTGCCACGTCCACTGAAGGAGTTGAAACCGGCGGGATAGGCAGGGGTGGCGTTCCGGTTCCTGAAGCAATGCCATCGACCAAATCCGCAAACGTACTGCCACCACTAACCGGCGTGGCAACGGGGCGGGGGTGAGGTAAACGTTCTTCGCTAACGTTTTCATCTGGAGGATTAACCCCAGTTTGCTGGTGATCATAATTGATAGGGGTAGTGGTGGATGGGTTGATTTTTCGCGGGGATGCTTTGATGATTTTTTCAAGGGCCGCAACCTGAACATCGTCCAGGTCGTTAACGGTGGCTTGTCCTGTGGACAGTAAAGGGATCACGTCTTGATCACGTTGTTGCCCTTGGCTGTATTTGCGTTGGGAGATAATCACTCCCAAGACGGCAGGGGCTACAGCGATCGCGCCGGGAACTCCCAACAGGAACATGGCCACGCCGGCCCCCGCGCTCAATGTCCCGATCAAGCGGGCTTGATCGGCCCGCTTATCAATTGAGGCGATGATCGCGTCTTCGATCTGGTCTTCGGTCAATCGCATAACTAGACCTCTCTTGCCTGTACAGTGACAGTACGGGATGGAGATCCCCCACGCTCGTTTTCATCCGCAAACTTTTGCCGTAGTTGAAGCCACCATGAGCCGCCCCAAACCGTGATAATCCCGGTCAATAGATTAAGCCAATCAATACGGGAGAAAGACGGGGTAAACATGAAAATGAGGATGTTGCCCTGAATCGGGGGGAAAAACGACCAACAAGCCAAGATGTCAACCACATAGGCAAACAGGCTCAGGCTGTGAGCAAAGCCCCTGGCTTTCCGCTTTTTAGCCCCAATAAGCGGATAGATTTCGGCATACTGAATCGCTGCAAAAAGTGCCGTCCCCAGCACGGCAGACGCGGCGGTCTGTACCCAACCCGTAAGGGGGATGCCTGAATCAATCAGGAAGCCTCGCATAAACGCGGTGTAGGGGACGGTGTTACGAGCGAACACCAATGCAAGGGGGAGCCCTGAACCCGTCAGGATGACCCGCTGGGCCAAGTTAGTATCACCAAAAAGTTTATCGACCCATCCAAAGATTGCCATTGTGCCTCCTAATTTATTACACGACCGGACAGCCAAGCCTGAAGGATCGCCGCATCTTGACTTTGTGCCAATGCGGTAGGCCGTCCCTTTCCATCCAATACGGCGGTGTTACCCGTAATATCTGCAACGCAAGCCCCGGCCCGAACACTGGGAACGATTAACCCCGGCGTATTGAGGGTGACACCGTTGGCAAGGCGTAAGCACACCCCCCGCAGCCGAGCGTTGGCTACTTCGTTTTCTGCTGCCATTTTTTCGGATTCAAGCGCACCATGAACTTGTGCTTGTACAGAGGATGTTTGCATCCCCTGGACTAACTCACGGTCGGCATTACCAGAGAAGAGGAGAGCTACGCCTGCACAGGCCAGTCCCCCCGCAATGTAGGGATTTTGGATCAGGTTATTCATCGCCGCCTCCTAAAATTGCTTTGAGGCGATCGCGCCCCTCACTCGCTTGGTTGTGGCTCCGTTGGGAGAATAGGAGCATTGCCCCCGCTGCCACGATCAGAACGCCCCCCGCCACGGTCGCTAGACTGCCCATCCCCTTTTTTGCGGGTTCGGCTCCAATGACGGCGTTAACCTCTAGAACCGAGTGCCGAAGGTCGGCATCTGCCTTGAGCGTGATGGGGACAATCACGGCATCACCAGAGGATTTGCAAACCATCATGGCGTTCAGTGCCAAAAAAGCCCGATGCTGTGGCATGGGTTCAGTGATGGCCAACGGGTTAAATGTTCCGTCGGGCATCGTCACCCCGTAAACCACGCCGTCGGGTTCGACCCGGCTAACCAGTTGAGAGCAGGCCGGGAGATAGGCAATCTCAGGGTATTTGTGAAACACCTGCGATCGTGCCGGGGGACGGTTTTGGTCTGGGGGAATTTGCGCCGGGGTTGTGATCGTGACCGGCGGGGGCGGGGCAACGGGGGGGATTGTGAGGAAAATTGGTAGCATAGTGTGTAGTTCGGTAAAGGTGGAGCGGGGTTGGTGAGACAGCCCCGTTTTTTTTATTTGAGATTGAGCTTGGTGTAACCAGTGACTAAGACTTCGTAGTATTCCGGGGGGTAGCGATTTTCGCCCAAAAATTGAGCAGCTTGTCGTCGGGCGGAATATCGAAAGTCCATCAAATCGTCTTCAGTCATTTTGTCGCCGGGCGTTTCCAGTGTTGCGTTTGTTCTCATCTGCCAGTTATCGGCGGAAACGAGCTTGGCTTTGCCCCAGACCCTAAAGGTTGCCATTGTTTTATGTGGTGTAAATTTCCCAGAGTTGCCAGAGAGTAAGGCAGGCCAGTCCAATCAAGAAAAGATCAGTCATTCCCACCCCCCAATGAATCCAAAATACTCGCGTTGACATCCGCAATGCCCGCCCGGGCCGCATTAACGGCATGAGTGCGATAAATCTGGCAAACCTGAGCAGCAAACAGTTGGGCTTTTTCAACGATCGCTAACTCCACATCAGCCGGGATCTCAAACTCTACGCCCGGCTCGTCAATCATTGCCGGAGTGCTACCCACCCGGCGGGGTTCGTTTTTAGTGGAGCGGGCGATCGCCGTTGAGTTACTAGAGGCAGACCCTCCATTGTTCCGCTCAAGGATGGCACGGATTCGGGTCTGATAATCAGAACTAATCTGTGCGTTTTGATCTTGAAAGTTGACCTTTTCTTGCAGCCCTAAATCCAGAATCGCTTTTGCGAATTGCTCTCGTGACTCATTAAGGTTACTTGGTAGTAATCCTTGACTGATAAGATTGGCGATTAACTCGGAGACGTTCATAATTTTCCTTTGATAAGTGTTCTCTATTTTTCTTGACCCACTCTTCAATTGCGGTGATCCGAGTGTGTCGATTTTCCCAGTGCTTGAACTCTTCATGGATTTCTAGGAGAACCCATTGCTGGTAAGGGGTTAAGTCATGCTGGGTCGAAGGGGTTTCCTTCCAGTAATCTTCAAGAAACAGCCTTAAGATTTCCTCCCAATTTCGGATCGCCCCTTTCTTGGGGTTCCCCTTGGGGGCTGAAAATTTGTTTCGGCTCCGGTGCATTTCAATTTCTGCCGAACCAGGGAAAATATTAACGGTAGTCACTCATGATCCTCCTTAAAGTTGTCGTTCCGGGTTGTTAGTGGGTTGGTAACGGATTGCCGGTCTGGGTGGATTGCCAGTCCGTTATCAATCCGTTACCGTCCTGGGTTGCTAATAAATCAATAATGGTTTAGGCTAAATCCATTGACAACGCAAAAAGTTCATAAAAAGTTCATAAAAATACAATCGCCCCCCAGCCCGAACAACTGGAGAGCGATCGCTAAAACCACAGTTAAGGAGCAACTATGGCCAGCACCGCTATTGTATCAGCACGCCCCCCCGCCCCGAAAAGGGGCCGCACCAAAGCCCCGATTTTGACCCCCCCTGAAGAGATGGGGTTGTTTGAGTTTTTGGGCCGCCACCCTATCACCATTGAGCAGTTGGCGGCATTGACCCGCAAGACCCCCCGCGCTGTTAATAATTGGATTGCCAACGGAGATGCGCCCCCCACGGTGAGGGTGCTGCTCCACTATTTGGATGCGGGGTGGCGGTGGGATTGATTCCCCCCCCTCAACACCAAAAAACCGGCCCCCTCAAGAGCCGGTTTCCTTTTGTCTATTCCCCTTGCCTACCCCACGGCGCTAAGCATAAAATCCTCACCCATCACAATCGGGATATTATT
>RECT01000410.1 GCA_007693875.1 Spirulina sp. DLM2.Bin59 | reverse complement strand
GGAACAACGGCGGCAACCCCCCTGGCGATCGCCCATGGGTAGCTATGTCGGCACGCCCATTTTCGTCAACGGAGCAATTTATGGCGTTCTCTGCTTTGGGGATCCAACCCAGCGGTCGATCTCTTTCAATGCCCATGAAATTGACATTGTGGAATTGATGGCCCAAGGGTTAGGGCAATTCATTGCTCGCCAGGGCCTAGAGCAGGAACGCCAAGCCCTCGCTGCCCGTAAGGATGAACTGTTGGCGATCGCCAGCCATGAACTGCGCACCCCCCTCACCTCCATCAATGCCGCCATTAAATTAATCGGCACCGGCAAAGTGGGGGAACTGGCCCCCAAAGGGCAACAACTGATCGAGATTATCGCCAACAACACCGATCGCCTCATTCGTTTGATTAATAATCTCCTCAACCTTGAGCGCCTCGAATCCCGCAAACTGACGCTCAATAAAAAAGCCTGTTCCGCTCAAACCCTGATTAATCAGGCCCTCACCCTAATGCAGCCCATGGCCCAGGAGCAAAACATCACGCTCCAGGGCAACACCATTGATCCAGATCTCACCCTCTGGGCTGACCCCGATCAAATCCTCCAAGTCCTCACCAATCTGATTAACAATGGTTTAAAATTCTCCCCCCCCCACACCAAAATTCAGATCACCGCTGAAGGGGATCAGCGGGGCATATTGTTGGCCGTTATTGATCAAGGGCCAGGTATTCCCCCGGAGGACTGCGATCGCATTTTTGAGCGGTTCCAGCAGGTGAAAGATCATCAATCCAGCCATCAAGGGACGGGGTTAGGCTTGGCCATTTGTCGGGAAATTGTCAAGCAACACCATGGCAGCATTTGGGTGGAAAGTACCATCGGCCAAGGCAGTCGCTTTCTGATCATCCTGCCGAGACCAATCGCGGCTAACCCGATCCTGGCCGAAATGCCTTAAAATATCTTAACAATTGCGGATCGCCCCCCACCCGCTCCAACGCGAGCCGCATTGCTCCTTGCGCGGCAAATGCTATGGCCTTTCACCTTTCCGTCTGGTCGATTAAACGACCCGTCCCCACCCTCGTATTATTCCTAGTTCTCGCTATTGTCGGGGTCTTCTCCTTCTTCAGCCTGGGCATTGACACCCAGCCCAATATCGATCTGCCGGTGGTGCAGGTCAATGTCACCCAACCCGGCGCAGGCCCCACAGAACTCGAAACCCAAGTCACCCGCAAAGTAGAAGATGCGGTGGCGGGTTTAGGGAATATTGATGAAATTCGCTCCACCGTCACCGATGGGCGATCGAGCACCGTGATTCAGTTCATCCTGGGAACCGATAGCAATCAAGCCACCAATGATGTGCGCAATGCCATCTCTCAGATCCGCACCGACCTCCCCGATGGTATTAATGAACCGATTGTGCAGCGGCTAGAATTTGCCGGGGGTTCAATCATGACCTATGCCGTCATTGCCCCAGGGCGGAGCGTCGCCGAACTGAGCGATTTTGTCGATCGCACCATCAGCCGCTATCTCCTCAATATTGCCGGTGTGGCCCGCATTGAACGGCTCGGGGGGTTAGTTCGGGCGATCCGCGTTGATTTAGACCCCCAGCGGCTCCAAGCCTACGGCATTACTGCCACGGCCGTGAATGACCAAATCCGCCAAGGCAATATTGACCTCCCCGGCGGCCAAACGGATTTGGGCAACCGGGAGCAAAACGTCCGCACCCTCGGCAGTGTGGCCACCCTCAGCGAACTGGCTCAAACCCCGATTATCCTCCCCAGCGGCGGCACTGTTCCCCTCAATAGCCTCGGAACCGTCATTGATGGCGCACTCACCCCCCAACAGGCGGCGTTTCTCAATGGTGAGCCGGTGGTAGGGTTTGCGGTGTATCGCAGTTCTGGCAGTACGCTGGTGACAGTGGAGGAGGCGGTTAGTCGTCGGGTGGAGGAGTTACAAACGACGCTGCCGGAGGATATCAGGCTGCAATTAATCGTCACCCGTGCCGACCAGATCCGGGGTTCCTATCGATCCACCCTAGATGCGGTGATCATTGGCTCGGTGCTGACGGTGATCACGGTGGGCCTATTTCTCAAGGATTGGCGGATGACGTTAATCACCGCCTGCGCTTTGCCCCTGTCGATTATTCCGACCTTTTTGGTGATGGGGGCCTTGGGTTACACGCTCAATGGCATGACGCTGTTGGCCTTGGCTTTGGCCATGGGGAATTTGGTGGATGATGCCATTTGCATGATTGAAAATATTGATCAGCATATTCAGCGGGGGAAACCGCCCTTTCAGGCGGCCATGGATGGGGCGCGGGAAATTGGCCTGGCGGTGGTGACGACGACGGCGACGATTGTGGCGGTGTTTTTGCCGGTGGCCTTTATGGGGGGCATACCGGGGCAGTTTTTCCAGCCCTTTGGGGTGACGGTGGCGGTTTCGACGATGTTTTCCACGTTGGTGGCGACGACGATGACGCCGATGCTCAGTGCCTATTTATTGAAGGGCAAGCCTCGAACGCGGGGGGAAGATCTCACCAGTTCCTTTTATCAGTTTCGCCAAGAGTTGGATGCGACGGTGAGCCAACCGGCGCGACGGCGGCCCTATCAGGGTTTATTGATCTGGGCGTTGCGCCATCGGTTGTTAACGCTGGCGATCGCCCTCCTCTTTTTTATCGGCAGTTTGCAATTAGTCCCCTACATTCCCCAAGGGTTATTTAGTTCTGGGGATACGGGTTTAAGTACCGTCAGCGTTGAATTACCCCCCGGTTCCCCCCTGTCGGATACGACGGCGGTGTTACAGCGGGTGAGCGCAGAACTGGAAGCTAATCCGGCGGTGGCTTCGGTGTTGGCCCATGCCAGTAGCCCCAATACAGGGCGGTTATCGGTGAATCTCGTGCCTCAATCTCAGCGCGTCCATCAGCGGGACTTTCAAACGGAGATGCGATCGCAGTTCCAAAAAATCCCCGGCGCAAGGGTGACGTTCCGCTCGGAAGGGGCGGGGGGAAGTGCGAAGGATCTCAGCCTGATCCTCAAGAGTGAGAACCCGACGCAGTTGGCCACAACAGCGGCGGAACTGGAAGCCCAGATGCGAGATCTACCGGGGTTTGTGGAGGTGACTTCCAGCGATAGCCTCGTGAAACCGGAGTTAATTATCACCCCCGATCGCCAACGGGCGGCGGATTTAGGGGTTTCGGTGCAGGCGATCGCCCGCACCGCTTCCCTCGCCCTGATCGGCGATAATCCCGCCAACCTACCAAAATTCAATCTCGCCGATCGCCAAATCCCGATCCTAATCCAAATCGATCCCGCCGCCCGCGACAACCTGGAAACCTTGAGGACGTTGGGGGTTCCCAGCAATAGCGGCGCGATGGTTCCCCTTTCGGCGGTGGCTCAGTTCAGTCTGGGGAGTGGCCCGGCGGAGATTCAACGGTTTGACCGCGCCCGCCAAGTGTCCCTAGAGGCGAACCTCGTGGGGATTTCCCTTGGGGATGGGGTGAATGCGGTGCGGGCCTTGCCAGCAATGAATCCCTTGCCCCCTGATGTGACGGAGGAGCCGGCCGGGGATGCGGAGATTATGCGGGATATTTTCACGCGATTCTTCTCGGCGTTGGGGTTGGCGGTGCTGTCCATTTATGGAATTTTGGTGCTGCTCTATAACAATTTCCTCTATCCGGTGGCGATTTTGGCGGCCTTGCCCCTCTCCATTGGGGGGGCGTTGTTGGGGCTGTTGGTGATGCAGAAGGAGATGGGGCTGTTTGCCCTGATCGGGATTGTGTTGCTGATGGGGCTGGTGACGAAGAACGCGATCCTATTGGTGGATTTCACGTTGGAGGCGATGCGTCAGGGTAAGCCGCAGTATAAGGCGATCATTGAGGCGGGGGTGTCGCGGTTGCGGCCAATTTTGATGACTTCGGTGTCAACGATCGCCGGGATGTTGCCCATTGCCCTGGAATGGGGGGCAGATGGGGAAGTACGGAGTCCGATGGCGATCGCGGTGATTGGCGGGTTTAGTACATCGACGCTGTTAACGTTGGTGGTGATTCCGGTGTTGTTTACCTATGTGGATCGGGTGGTGCAGAAGTTGGGGAGTTTGTTGGGGCGGGATACGGAGCCGGCTTCGCGGTTTGTGGCGGTGGAGAAGGAGTGGGAAGTGGGAAGTGGGGAGTAGGAAGTGGGGGAGAAGGCGGATTGACTCTCTCCTCTCTCCTCGATTCTCTCTTCTCTAATTTGGTGGCAGTTTTATCCGGATAGACAGGGGCGATCGCGGATCAAAACAATGGTAGATGCACCCTGATAAGTGTTTCCCGGCTCCCTTGGGGGTCGGGAATTTTTTTGTCTGTGGGCCAGATGGCGAGGGGGGAGCGGGGTTTTTTCGGCCAAAAATTTGTTGGCTTTGCTCCGAAAGGGGGGCAGACTGTTTATATTAGGGATAGCTACAGCCATCCATCCTGAGGCGTGAGAAACGAAGTCCTATGAATACCGCAATTTTAGAAACCCGGAGTTCTATGTCCTTGGCTGGCCAAGGGATGTTGGTGGTGTTGGATGGTGGCATCCCCCATTTGGAGCGGTTACGGCAGGGCCTATTGCCGGGGGCGCAGGTGTTGGAGCTTGGGCCTGGGGATGGTTTGGCGCAGATTACGGCGCATTTGGCGACCCATGATGGTTTAGACAGTCTCCACGTTGTGAGCCATGGGGGGCCGGGTCAATTATTTTTAGGG
>RECT01000334.1 GCA_007693875.1 Spirulina sp. DLM2.Bin59 | reverse complement strand
CAGTTGAGTAGGAATCTACAAGCAAGTTTAGTGGTGGTGAATCCGGAACAGGCGGAGCCAACCCTTGGGTTTGTGGTGGCGGGGGAGCCGGAATATTGCACGGTGTTGACGACGCGGGCGGCGATCGCCCAGGGGGAGGCGGTGAATTTGGTGTTTCATCAAACGCCGTCGCAAATGGTGGATCGGGTGCAGAGTTTGCCCAATAGTGATCTGGTGATTTTACAGCGGCTCCACAATCGTGCTGATTGTCCCCATCCTCCCCTCCCCTTGGGGAATCCCGATCGCCTCCAGGTGACGGATCGGGTGTATCTACAAACCGCGACAGCGGAAATCCTCGGGGCGAATCAGACGGCCCCCTTAGCCGCTGTTTCCCTCACAGACATTGAAACTTCTTCGTTGCCGGGGGTGTTTCAGTTGGGTTATCAACCGCCCACTACCCCATTAGCGGGGAGTGCGGTGGTCAATCGTCGAGGCCGGCTCTTGGCCCTCCACATGGGGGTAGGGGCAGAGAGCGACACCGCTTGGGCTATGCCCATTAGTCTCTATCGGGAGCATTTGGCGGTGTTGGGGGATTTACGGGGCAAATCACTGTTGGATCGAGCAAATCAATTGTTTGAGTTACAGCAGCATGAGGCGGCTTTAGTGGCCTATGACGAAGCTATTGCCCAACAGTCCGAGCGGCCCGAACCCTGGTATGGCCGGGGCAGTACCCTCTATGCTTTGGAGCGTTATGAGGAGGCGATCGCCGCCTACGAGCAAGCCTTAGCCATCCGTCGGGATAATACTTTAACCTGGTACAGCAAGGGTAATGCTCTGTTTAAACTGCAACGCTATGAGGAGGCGATCGTCGCCTATGAGAGGGCCATTGACACCAGAAGTGATTATTTCCCGGCGATTAATAACCTCGGGTTAGCCCAGAAGGCCCTGGGGCAAACCGCAGCGGCAAGCGTCACCTTTGAGCGGGTAATCAGCCTCCGCCCGAACTATCACCTCGCCCACAATAATTTAGGAACCACCCGGCAAAAGGCGGGGGATTATCAGGGGGCGATCGCCGCCTATGAACAAGCTATCCACATCCGCCCCAACTATGCCGCCGCTTGGTACAACAAGGCCAGCGCCCATGCCCGCCGCAATGAGACCACCCTCGCCCTCCAAGCCCTCAACCGGGCCATCGCCCTACGGGTAAGCCTGGCTGAATCTGCCCGGGAAAACCCGGATTTTGCCAGTTTGGGTGGTAATAGCGAGTTTCAGGAATTGGTGAAGAGGGGGAAGTAGGAAGTGGGAAGTGGAAAGTGGGAAGTTTTTTTTAATTATGATTCCTGTGGTCAATCTCCTAAGAAACCACTGCGGCCATTTCCCAGGCTTCACCCCGCGTTAGACGGATTTGGGCGATCGCAAAAATGGTCGGGATAATCCGGCCATAGTTGGTGGCGATCGCCCGCCATCCCAGATCGGCTAAAAATGTTGTCCAGAGAATTGGCCCGAGGGCTGCAAATAATGTCCGTACTGCCCCATGGCGGGCCGCCGTTAAAGCCATGCCCCGTTTGGCGGCCTGGAGGGCGATCTGGTTTTGTAGTTGGGTAGCGGCGATCGCCCCCCCTTGGCGGAGTACCGCTTGGGTGGCATGGTAGCGGGCAAAATGGAGGGCAAATTGGCGGGCGATATGGTTGAGGAGGAGCGATCGCACCACGCCACTAATGGCCACCACACCGCCCCCCTTGAGGAGAAACTCCATGGGGTTATGTTGTAACTGGGCCGGCAAGGGTTCAGAAAAATGGGAGCGGGAGAGCGATCGCTGAATTTTAGTCGTCAGGGAATTGCGTTCCGCAGCGGGGAGCTTTTGCCAAGCCCGACCCATGAGATTGAGGAAAATCTCCGCTTCGAGATCCATGGTTGTCATTCCTTCCCCATAGGCAATCTTCAAATAGCGGCAGACCTGAACTAACACCTGGCGATAGGTGAGATCCCGACTACGCCCCCGCAGGACGGTGATCCCATCGGCAGCGAGGAAACAAAACCGCTCCTCTAGTTGTTGCAATTGGGTGGGGCGATCGCACTGCTGCAACGTTGCTACATCGGGAGTATTGAGGTAATCCAGGGGGTTAAAGCGTCGGCAAAACAGAATATGAGTAAGCTGTCCCAGTTCTTCATCGGTGGCCAACTCTAGGGCCGCTCGCAATTCTTCCACAATCCTCACCTCAGTCAATGCATATCCCTCCAATTTAGCGTTTTTGCCACCAATTGGAGTAGGCAGCCCCGTTGGGGGATGTTGGCATCACCCCTATAGATTAAACAAAACCGTTAAACGACGGCGTACCCAGTTGACTAAATTTTTATCCTGTTCTGCCTCCTCCTCTAGCCCCATATCCCGTAATTGTTGACGACGTTCCGATAATTCCTGTTGATGTTTTCCCAGCTCTTGGACAATAACCTCCGCCATTTCCGGATTCTTCTTGAGTAAACCCTTAAACCGTTTATCACTAATCGTGAATAATAGTGTTTCCTCTTTGGCAATCACTGTTGCTGTACGGGGAATCCCCAGCATTAATGAAAGTTCTCCAAAGAAAGAACCTTCCCCCAATGTTGCTAAATGCTTATTGATTTTCTCGGCAACCACATCCACAGAACCCGATAGAATAATATAAAAAGCATCACCGCGATCGCCCTCTTTAAATAAAACCTGCTCAGAATGGAGTCGCGTGCGATAACCAACTTCAATGAATTGCCGCAATTCAATATCGGTCAAATTTTCAAAATAAATAACCTGCTTGAGCAAATCCCGTACAGCACAGACCTTATTCCCTACGGGTAGAGCAGCATCTTGAGGAGTGGGTTTAATCACCTGATCACGATTAGGGTTAAAAATTGCAGTTAAAGCGTCTGGATTTTTTAACCATAAACTCCGCTGTGGAAAGGGAAACTCAATAGAATTTTGACGAAAAAGGTGATCAATCCAATAGTTTAATGAGCTTCTAATTACCGCTTCTCGATCAACCCCATTGATCCACACCCGCAGCTCAAATTTTAAACCATCGTCGCCAAAATTCGTAAATAAAACCTGGGGTGCAGGTTCATGTAAAACATTACTATCTAAATAAGCGGCATTTAATAATACTTCCGTCACCAGTACGGGATCACTGCCATAGACAACAGCCACAGGAAGATCAATCCGCCCAATGGCATCGCCATAGCTCCAACTGAAGACTTTACTTTCAACGAGTTTATTATTGGGTACAATCACATCGCCACCGGAGCGGGTATGAATAACAGTGGCCCGTAAAGAAATGGTTTTGACATAGCCAGATAATCCATCAAATTCGATAAAGTCTTCAACTTTAATTTTTTGTTCAATGAGCACTGTTAAACCGCTGATGAAGTTCCGAATCACATCTTGCAGAGCAAAACCGATCCCAAAGCCTAAACTACCAACGAGGAAGAGGAGTGATTGAATATTAAAGCCAATACTTTGGACAAAACCAATAAAAAATAAAGTTCCTAGGCTATAACTTAACATGGTCGAGATTGCTTCTCGATTACCAATGTCGAGTTTAAAGGTTACGAGGAGTTTATTTTTAAGGAAACTTCTCAAGATACGAATCAAGAGAAGGACAACACAAAGAACGAGGATCAGTTTAATCACCACCCAGAGGGTGATGGGGGGATCGCCGGGAAACAGTGGCGTATGAAAGAGTTTACTGAGATTAACAAAGACGGAATCAATCATGGTGCCCATGGGGTAATCATCGGCCGGCTCCAACGGACAGAAGCGATTAGGATCAATTATCGCTGAATTGGTCTAGTCAGGTTGAATGCTTGGGCTGGCCATAGCCGCCGCCGCCGGGCGTGGCAATGGCGATCGCCTCCCCCGCTGCCATCTCTACCATCCCTCGCCCCGGCAAAATTTCCACCGACCCATCAGCCCGCTCCACTTGATTACAGCCCTTGGCCCCCGGCTCCCCACCCGCTAAACCAAAGGGGGCCACCTGTCGCCGCCCGGAGAGGATCGCCGCTGTCATTGGCTCTAAAAAGCGGATTTTACGGATCACGCCATTGCCCCCCGGCCAAGTTCCCCGGCCGCCGCTATCAGGGCGGATCGCAAACTGCTCCAACCGCACCGGAAACCGCCATTCCAACACCTCCGGATCCGTAAGGCGGGAATTGGTCATGTGAGTTTGGATCGCATCGGTTCCCGCAAACCCTGGCCCCGCACCACTGCCGCCGCAAATGGTTTCGTAATACTGCACCGCCCCATTGCCAAACGTGAAATTATTCATCGTCCCCTGGGAAGCCGCCAGCACACCCAACGCACCATAGAGGCAATCGGCGATCGCCTGGGAAGTTTCCACATTCCCCGCCACCACCGCCGCCGGATCCGTGGGATTGAGCAGTGAACCGAGGGGAACAATCAGGTTCAGGGGTCGTAAACAACCGGCATTGAGGGGCAAATCTTCATCAATGAGCGTCCGGAACACATACAAAACCACCGCCTGACACACGGCTAAAGGGGCGTTGAAATTGTGCAGCCCTTGGGGGGATGTGCCGGTGAAATCCAGGGTGGCGCTGCGGGTTTCTGGGTGGATCGTGATCTTGACCTGGATCACCGGGCCAGCATCGAGGGCGCAGGTAAATTCTCCATCCTTGAGCGTGGTAATCGCCCGCCGTACCGCTGCTTCGGCTTGGTCTTGGCTATGGCCCATATAGGCCT
>RECT01000408.1 GCA_007693875.1 Spirulina sp. DLM2.Bin59 | reverse complement strand
GAACAAATCGGTTATTTTCAAACCGCAGCAAACTTTGAGGTACAATTTTCGGGAATTGCTCAAAAGACAAAATGCTGTCCCGGTTATCTTGAGCTATGACAACTTCGGCAAAACCATCAGCAGTTAGGTCAGCAAAATAAGGAGCAACCCGCTCTCGATTATTGATTTCTCCTCGAGGAAGATTATTAAATTGATTGAATGGATTATTGCTTCCAAACTGCTCTTCAAATTGCGGGTTCGTTTCACTGCCAATGTTTTTAAGGTAGCGAATTGTGCCATCTTCTTGCCCGACGAAGACATCTAAGTCCCCATCACGGTCAAAGTCAACGAATGCGGGAACAATTCGATTTCTTGCAGGGTCAGCAGCGATTTGTGCATTGAAGCTATTGAAGGGATTGTCTGAGCCTGTCTGTTTTACGAACAGAGGTTAATTAGTTGTTCCCTCATTTTTATAAAATAAAATCCCTTCGCGGTTACGGCCAATAAACAAATCAACCAATCCATCACCATCAATGTCTGCAAATCGAATTACATCAAACTCTTTTCCCTTGGTGAGACCAAACAGAGTTTGACCATTTTCTGTAGATGCAGTTGGGTTCGTAATAGGATCATTAGAATTATCTTCATTGGAAACAAAATCTCCAAAGGGAAACTGCACCCCATTTTTAACAGGATCATTTTTAAAGTAGAAGATATTGCCTTGATAACCACTAACAAAAAGGTCTAACTTGCCATCTCCATTGATATCGACAAATTCTGGCGCACCACCAGGATAATTTGTCTCATCAAAATCGTTGATAAGCATCCATCTAAATGGATTATCATTACCTGTTTGTAATACAAATTCAGGGTTTTTAGTATCTCCTTCATTTTTATAAAAAACCGGCCTGCCATCGCTACTCAGAACCACCGCATCAAAGGTATCACCCTCAATTTTGGCTAGAGTAACCACTGGAAGACGTATATTACCTGGTAGAGGTTTGTCAAAGAGATTGAGTCGATCCTCTGTCAAAAATCGTGGTTGGGTCATGGCTAGAACGGGGGTGAAGGGTTGGGGAATGGATGAGGGAGGGAACGGGGGGAAATACTTTACTTAAAAAATAACAGGTGAATGGGGAAATGCGTAGGCCTTGGGAAAATTTTGCGGTTAGGATTTACCTTGGGGGGTGGGGCCGACAGTGATGAACTTACAGATTTCGTCGTTCATGAACCCTAGGGCCATGGGACGGACAACGCCGGGTAGGACTTGCACATCGTATAACTCCGTGATGATTCCCTCCAATTGTACCCAATGATCTATGTTGCCCGTTTTCAAGTCAATAACCATCAACCCACAGATCGCTTGCGTGTTTTTTGCCGTCAACTGGTCATCGAGGGCAAGACCCGAAAACGTCTGCTCGCCCCTTGGCTTCGATACTCCCACGATCGCCCACTGCTTGTAAAACGCCAAACCGCGCAAATATCCTGGACAAAAGGCGATCGCCTCAAACTTATGCCAAATCGGATCCACATAGCCAAATTCCCCCGTCCCCGAATTCAACACCCAAAGGCGATCGCGATACCATCGGGGGGAATGGGGCATAGAGAGATCCCCCAAAATCACCTCCCGCGTCTTCACCTCAATCACACAGCCCCCCTTGTGGCGCTCCTGCCGCCACCCCGCCGCCACATCGGAACGACTCACCGCCGTCACATAATTGGGCTGCCCCTGATCAAAGGCCACCCCATTGAGATGACAACGATCCTCCGGAGCCAATTTAGAAATAAACGCTGGCTGCCACAGAGGGAGAAAACTGTAATGGTTGCTCACCGTCCCCAAACAACTGTAGAGCGTATTCACAAAAATCACCCGCTGATTCCGCGTCAGCCCCACATCATGGACATCGAGATCCCCCGTCGTATAGGCCACCCTCGGCACATAGAGCTTATCGTAGCCGTTGTAATCCTCCCCCGGCTCCAAAGCATTGTCCAACTGCCAAAGCTGATACCGACAGCCCAAATAGAGCCGCTCCGGTGTGGCATGTAACCCCATGGGGCGATCGAACAACCGTTCAAAAATTGAGAGGGTTTGATCCGGCTTTAACCCCAGGAAAAATAGACGATTGGTTTGGTAGGTGGTAAAGGCAAAACTGAGCCGCTCCTGAGCCAGCCAGGGGATGAACTGGCGAGAACAGGTAAAGGCGAGGGGTGGATTAGGGGTAGCGGCGTTCATGGCGTTTTCTTCAGTGGAGCGAGATCCCCCCTGCCCCCCTTAAAAAGGGGGGTTTTGACTTTCGCCCCCTTTTTAAGGGGGCCGGCGTAGCCGGGGGGATCGTGGGCATTGTTCGGTTAATAGTAACTTCCCGTTTTGCGGTGGTGGACGGCGGTGAGACCCGTTTCATTGAGGACTTTGCCCGTTTGGGCGATCGCATAAATCAACCAATGATCCCCACATTCGAGCCGATTTTCTACCCGACATTCGAGATAGGCCAACGCCTCGGTTAAGATTAACCCACCTTGACCGGGTTCTGTGGGAATGTCCGCAAAGCGATCTTCCCCAGGAGCATAGTTTTTAATGAACTGCTTATACAGGGGGTTGCCCTCCGGCAAGATATTGAGCACAAAGCGATCGCCCCCATGGGTGAAATTTTCAATGGCCCGCTCCTTGGCCACGGCGATCGTTAAACCGGGGGGCGAAAACGAAGCCTGAGACACCCAAGAAGCCAGCATCGCACTATGCACCTCCTCCCGCGCCACCGTCACCACACAGAGCGACCCCACCAGCCGCCCCACCGCCTGCTCCAGCCGCGCCGATTGGGAATCCGTGACGGAGCCTTTCGGTTGCCGCTGCTTCGCCTGCCGTTTCAAGGTTTGGGCGAAATCCGTCCCCGCTTCCTCACAATATTTAATGATCTGATCCGTGGGCGTGAACTTGACCCGAATCGGGTCAAAGCCAAACCGGTAGCCCCCATCCCGGAATTTTTGCTCCAACATATCAATGGCCTCGCCACTCCAACCGTAGGAGCCGAACACCCCCGCCAGTTTCGTTTGTTCCGCCGTTGCCAAAACAATCCCCAACGCCGTTTGTACCTGGGTGGGAGCATGGCCCCCCAATGTGGGAGAACCCATGATGAACCCGCCGGCATTTTCCACCGCAGTTTTAATTGTTTCCGCGTCGGTGAATTCGCAGTTAATCGCCTCCACCGCCACCCCAGCTTTGGTAATGCCACGGGCGATCGCCTGGGCCACCGTCGCCGTATTCCCATAGGCCGAAGCATAGATCAACGCCACCCGATTGGCCTTATTTTTCTGCTCCGTTAGCCAGGTGTGATAGGACTGCACCAATTCCCTTAAGCCGTAGCGGATTAAGGGGCCATGGCCCGGAGCGTAGAGGGGTGCATCGTAGGGGGCCAGCTTTTCTAAAGCCGTCGTGATCTGGTTGGCATGGGGAGCCATCAGGCAATCGAAATAGTAGCGGCGGTCTTCGCTGTAAACTTGCCAACCCTCATCAAAGGTTTGATCGCCGCAGACATGGGCCCCAAACAATTTACCCGTATAGAGGATGCGGGTAGCGGGATCGTAGGTGCAGAGGTGATCCGACCAACGGGGGCTAGGGGTGGGGATGAATTGCAAAATATGCCCTTGGCCCAAATCGAGGGTTTCCTCGTTTTTAATCACCTGGCAATGGATCGAGAGTTCTGGAAGGATTTTGGCCAGGGCGATCGCCGCCGGGTTCGAGCAAATAACGGTGACTTGGGGATTAATCGTCAGGATTTTTTCTAAGGTTTTCGCCCGGTTGGGGTTGATATGCCCCAAAATCACATAGTCCAACTGTTTCAAATTCCAGCGGGCCGTCAGGGCAGCGAGGAAAATTTCACTAAAAGATTCCCCGGGCGGATCGATTAAGGCGGTGCGATGAGTACGCTGTTGCGGATCGCCCTCGATCCAATAACTATTGGCCGTTGTCCCTTTGCGCAAAGCGTATTCAATTTCAAACTTGAGACGATCCCAAGTGCGCGATCGCAACACCAAGGTTTGGGAGGCAATGGGAAGAACTTGGACATCACGGGGTTTAGGGTCGGACATAGGAGTAGTGGGGTAGGGAGCCACCCTCCAGTTTAAGGGACAGGACTGTCCATCTCCGCCCCCAATTTTCTCCGGGATAAGTTAAGAGATGTACGCTATGATGTCAGAAACATTTCCACTGCATCGGATTTCACTGCTTGATCGCCCCGAGCAATCCGCAGATTATCCCGAAGCCAATTGTTAATGGTTGTATCTACACTACAGGGTTTTCCAGCACCCATCCTGTCGTTAGATCATCATGTCAGGCTTTGAACTCAGCAACTACCACCCCCCATTCCCACTTCCGACTTCCTCCTTCCCAATCCAGGACCACCGCGATATGACCATGCGATCACCTCGGGCAACCGCTGCCCCCACCGCTGATCCGGTTGCTGTGGGCATTGGCTACGGTTGGGGGCCAGAAATAAGCCAGTTGGATTGCAAGCTGACGGCGACCCTAACGGCGGCCACCCAATTGGCGATCGCCCACCTCAACGCCCAAGGGGGCATCTTGGGGCGGCTGATTGAGGCGCAACTGGAACCCTCGACGGATTTAGCAACGGTTTTCGGTCTTCCCACTGCCCAATGCCCACTGCCCACTTCCCTCCTCTGGCAACCCCTCACCCCGGCCCAATTCACCCCCCATCACCAGGTTTTCTATACCGGCCCCTGCGCC
>RECT01000407.1 GCA_007693875.1 Spirulina sp. DLM2.Bin59 | reverse complement strand
GTGGTGTGGGGCGATGCGATCGCCCTCCAAGAAGTCCTCAGCAACCTCCTGGATAATGGGATTAAATACACCCCCCCCGGCGGCGAAATTCGCATGACCAGCGACAGCAACCCCACCCATGCAGTCATTAAAATCAGCGATACAGGCCTGGGCATTCCCCCAGAGGATCAGCCCCAAATTTTCCAGCGACGGTATCGCGGTGTCCAAGCCATGGGGGAGATTCCGGGGACGGGGTTGGGATTGGCGATCGCCCAAGATTTAGTCCACCAAATGCAAGGCCGCATCGAACTCCACAGCCCAATTACCGATAACCCCGCCACCCCCGGCACAGAATTTATCCTCTGGTTGCCCCGCTGCGAAAAGGTTTAAACCCTTAAACCTTAATCGCCCCCGGAACCCCCGGCGTAGCCACAATCCGCCGACAGCCCGACTCCGGGAACGCCCATTGACAATGGCGCTCCTCCGGTTTCCCCCAACACAACCCTAAATACACCTCCGTCATCGTCACATCCACCTCCGCCCATTCCGCCTCCCGCGCCAACTCCTCCACAAAACCGGGGTTAATCTCCTGATCCGTTTTCCCCAACAACCATAAACGCAAGGACGCACTCACAAGATGCCAAAAGGCCAACACCTCCCCCTTCGCCTGGCGCAATGTCACTAAATCCTCGGGAATGGCAATCAGTTGGTTATGGAGTTCAGGAAACCGGAGGGGATGGCCTTGGAATTGGCAACGACGCCAAATTAAGCCAGAAATATTGTGCTCCCGTTGGTAGTGATGGATTTGCTCGCGAAATTCCCGATAGGCGTAAACATTGCTGATTTTATCCGCTCCCAAGGCAAGGGCCAGCACCGGATCCGCATTGAGCCGCGCTTCTGCGGAAAGCAAAACCCGCTTGCCCTCACAACTGGCCCGCATTTCTCGGTCGAGGATCTCGATCAATTCGGCTGTAGTGTAGGCCATGGCGTTAGGGGTCGCAAAAAAGAATGGCTTCCTGCATGATAACCCCATTTTTTAGCTCTGGCCTGAACAGAGTCGGCGGCTTGGTGTTGATTAAAGTAAAATAGCCGATGGGCGTGGGGGCGAAAAATTTTTCGCCCCCACTACATTAGGGTTTTCATTTTGATGAAATGACATCAATTAATCTGTTTTTTTGATGGTCAAGATCTGCTTTTAAAATGTGATTTTGGGGCAACAATGATCAATGGTGAAGATTGATATTAGCTAATCTTAACTTGTTTTCTCGTTCATAAAAGTATTATACTCTCACACAACCGATAGACCCCGATGGATTACCCTTGTCTCGATGAATACCTTTAGTGAAAGTATTTGGTTAGTCCCCTGTTACGCCCTGCTGGGTGCATTGTTAACCATCCCTTGGTCGCCGGGCTTGATTCGCCGTACCGGCCCCCGTCCAGCAGGCTATATCAACCTGGTGATGACCTGCACCGCCTTTATTCATAGTCTTTTTGCCCTGCGGGAGGTGTGGTCAACCCCCCTAGAATTTTCCCTGCCTTGGCTCCATGCCGTCAATCTGGAGATTGTTTTTGATATTCGCGCCTCGGCGACGACGGTGGGGGCGTTGGTGGTGATTTTGGGGTTGAATGCCCTGACGCAGATTTATGCGATCGCCTATCTGGAAATGGATTGGGGCTGGCCCCGGTTCTACGCCCTGTTGGCCCTGTTTGAAGCAGGGATGGCGGCGTTGATGCTGACGAATTCCCTCTTTTTCAGTTATGTGATGCTGGAAATTCTCACCCTGGGGACGTACCTGCTCATCGGGTTTTGGTTTAATCAATCCCTCGTGGTGACGGGGGCGCGGGATGGTTTCCTCACCAAACGGGTGGGGGACTTGGTGTTACTGATGGGGGTGGTGGCCCTCTACCCTTTGGCGGGAACTTGGAACTATGACGAGTTAGCGGCTTGGGCGGCCACAAATCCCTTAGAGCCAACGGTGGCCACACTCCTCGGTCTGGCTCTCCTGACGGGGCCTTTAGGGAAATGCGCCCAGTTCCCCCTCCAACTGTGGCTCGATGAAGCCATGGAAGGGCCGATGCCCGCCACGATTTTACGGAATGCGGTGGTGGTATCGACGGGGGCCTGGGTGTTGATCCAGATGCAGCCGATTTTGAATCTTTCCCCCACGGTGGTAACGGTGGAAATTTTTGCCGGAGCCTTTACGGCCATCGCCTGTAGTGCGATCGCCCTTGCCCAAATTGATCTGAAACGGGTCTTTTCCTACGCCACTAGTGCTTATCTGGGCATTGTGTTTATCGCCGTGGGGACGGGCCAGGGGGAACGCGCTCTCGTGTTGCTCTTGACCTATGCGATCGCCATGGCCCTCATCCTGATGAGCGTCGGCGGCATTATTTTAAACAACATTGCCCAGGATATTACCCAACTGCGGGGCCTCTGGAGTCGTCGCCCCATTTCCGGGATTTGCTTTGCCGTGGGTGCGCTCTCTTTGGTGGCGGTTCCCCCCCTAGGCTGTTTTTGGGGTTGGGCGGAAATTGCCAACGGTTTAAACCCGCCGCTGCTCACGGTGGTTTTATTGGTCAATGGCTTAACGGCCTGTAGTTTAGCGCGGGTGTTTGGCCAACTCTTTACCGGCCCTGTTACTCCCTGGACAAGGCGATCGCCTGAAGGCCTATGGGCTTTGGTGTTGCCGATGATGATCCTGTTAGGCATTGCCCTCCATTTACCCCAACTATTGATCGTCTTGGGACTTTTACCCCCCTAGAGATTGTGGTACAATTGCCCTCATTGTTACTCGTCGCTTCCACGCTGATCGGCGCGAGTATCGGCCTCTGGCTCTATGGCGGCGAACGGGTGGCGAAACCGATTCGGCTCCCGATCCCCGCTGTGCAGGACTTCCTGGCCTACGACCTCTATACCGCCCAACTCTATAAAGTCACGGTGATTGCTGTGGTGGGGTTGGCGGCGAAGGTGGTGGATTGGTGCGATCGCATCCTCGTGGATGGAGCGGTGAACCTGGTGGGCCTCTTTACCCTCGCCAGCGGTCAAAGCCTCAAATACAACACCAGCGGCCAAGTCCAGTTTTATGCCCTCTCGATTATTTTGGGCACAATTCTCTTTGGTCTGATTATTGCCCTCCCCCTACTCACTGCCCTGCCGTAACCATGCTCACCCCTTTACTCCTGATTCCCCTCTTGGGGGCGGTGGCGATCGCCCTCCTCAAACCCCAAATCAGTCGCCCCTTGGCCGCCGTCTCAAGCCTCGCCTCCCTGGCCTGGATCCTCTACCTCTTCACCCAATTCGACCTCCAAAGCGGAGCCACGCAATTTAGTGAGTTTCACCGCTGGGTGCAGCCCGTGGGCCTGAACTACAGCCTGGGGGTCGATGGTTTATCCCTCCCCCTCCTGGCCCTCAATAGTTTGCTGACGATTATTGCCCTCTATACCAATCGCAGCAATTTGGAGCGCACCCGCCTCCACGACGGCTTAATTCTGCTGATTAATGGCGGCATTGCCGGGGCATTAATGTCCCAAAATCTGCTCCTGTTTATCATTTTCTACGAATTAGAATTGATTCCCTTTTACCTCTTGATTAATATTTGGGGTGGGGAAAAGCGGGGCTATGCCGCCACAAAGTTTTTACTCTATACCGCCGTTTCCGGGCTATTGGTGATCGTCGGCTTTTTAGGAACCACCTTCGCCAGCCAATCCCCTAGTTTTGAATTCACCGATCTGATGGTGGAAAACCTCGATCTGGTTCCCCAACTGATTTTACTGACCACGCTCCTCATCGGTTTCGGGATTAAAACCCCCTTGGTTCCCCTCCATACCTGGATGCCGGACACCTACGTTGAGGCTTCCCCCGCCACGACGGTTTTACTGGGGGGCATCTTCGCCAAGTTGGGAACCTACGGGTTATTGCGGTTTGGTTTACAACTCTTCCCCACCGCATGGCAAACCGTTGCCCCCGGTTTAGCGATTATCGGGACGGTGAGCGTCATCTATGGGGCCATCAGTGCGATCGCCCAGCGGGATATTAAACGGATGGTGGCCTACAGTTCCATCGGTCACATGGGGTATATCCTCGTGGCAGCGGCGGCGGGGACGGAGTTAAGTGTATTGGGGGCGATCGCCCAAATGATCGCCCATGGCTTAATCCTGGCCCTACTCTTCTTCCTCGTGGGCATCGTCGAAAAAACCACCGGAACCCGGGATCTCGATGTGCTCAACGGCTTAATGAACCCGATCCGAGGCTTACCCCTCACCAGTGCGCTGTTGATCCTGGCGGGGATGGCCAGCGCGGGGATTCCCGGCCTCATCGGGTTTGCGGCGGAATTCATCGTCTTCCAAGGCAGCTTTACCCCCTTCCCAATCCCCACGCTCCTCTGTATCCTCTCCTCCGGTCTAACCGCCGTTTACTTTGTGATCTTGATTAACCGCACCTGTTTCGGCAAACTGGACAACAGCCGCGCCTACTATGCCCGCATCGGCTTCAGCCAACAATGGCCCGCCCTCGTACTCACAGCAATCATCATCTACTTTGGCATTCAACCCAACGCCCTGCTCCGTTGGATCGAACCCACGAGTACGCCGTTAGTGGCTGAATTGCAAAGTCCTGCGCTGGCGTTGGGAGAGTGGGAAGTGGGAAGTAGGAAGTAGGAAGTAGGGAGTGAGTAATCAAAAACCTTACTCCTCACTCCTCACTTCTCACTTCTCACTTCTCACTCCTCACTCCTCACTTCCCAC
>RECT01000089.1 GCA_007693875.1 Spirulina sp. DLM2.Bin59 | reverse complement strand
GAATTGTGGGGGTTTTTCTATGGCTATCGATTTTGTGGCCATTGATTAAAAGTAGGGGCGAAAGATTTTTCGCCCCTACAGGGGTTTTGGTTTAGGCTAAAGTGGTCTCTATTTTTAATTGTGATGATCTCTGAATCGATCGCCTCGCTTCGACAGCATCTTCTTGATCTACTACTGCAATTTGCTTATCAAGAGGGGGATTTTACCCTCTCCTCTGGGCAAAAAAGTAGTTATTACATCAATACAAAACAGGTGACGCTCCGGGCGGATGGGGCGTTAACCGTTGGGCGTTTACTGTGGGCGATGTTACCACCGGGAACCCAGGCGGTCGGCGGGTTAACCTTGGGGGCTGACCCGATGGTGACAGCGGTGAGCTTGGTTTCTGAATTGGAGGCCCAACCCATCCCGGCTTTGATTGTGCGGAAAAAACCGAAGGGTCATGGAACCCGTGCCTATATTGAGGGGCCGAATTTACCCGATGGCGCTCACATTGTTGTCTTGGAGGATGTGGTGACAACGGGACAATCAGCAATGCAGGCGGTGGAGCAGTTACAGGGGGCCGGCTACAGAGTGACCCAAATTTTGGCCTTGGTAGACCGGGAGGCGGGCGGTCGCGAGCTTTATGCCTCCCATGGCATCACTTTTCAAGCTGTATTTTCCATTCAAGATCTACAGGCGGCGGCAAGGGGGGATTAAAATTGCATTGGTTTGAGGTAGGGGTTAAGTAGCTTTTGGGGCGATCGCCCCCCCCACTGCCGCCAGGCCACTGCTGCCCAATTCACAACTAAACAGACAGAGCCTAAGGTTGCCAAGATAAACGTCACGGGGTGAATGACACCAATGACGAACCAGGTTGAGACATGGATAAACAGAGCCATGACCAAGCCGCTGGCGATCATGACTGAGGTGAAGAGGGCAGTCGTCGTTCTTTGCCAGAAAGTGAGGAGGAGGGTCTGGATCGTCACCAGTAAGATTAAAGGAATCAGCGTGGCACAAATGGCAACACAGTGATTTCGGGAAAAAACCGCTAAATCGTTGAGTAGGCTAATCTCTAACACTTCTTAACCTCGAGAGCACTGACTCCCATCCTAAGGCCTCTTTTTGAAATTTTACCGATCTGTGGCGAAACTGTCGTAAACCTTAATCGGGTGTTGCCAGACCCGCTAAAGTATGTAAAGCAAACAAAGCAAACTGCGAAAAAATCATGAATTGGTGGCATAAACTCAAGCATAATCCCTTAGCCAAATTCGGAGCGGTGCTGCTGGGACTGTTTTACCTGAGTGCTTTGCTAGCTGGGTTTTTGGCCCCCTACAGCCCCTATAGCTCCCAAACCGATGGCTCGCTGCTCCCCCCCACAACCATTTACTGGCAAACCTCAGCAGGTCAGTGGATTGGCCCCCATGTTTACCCCACGACCCAAGGGCCGACGGATTTAGAGACGGGGGAACGGGAACTAAGTATTGATCTGGAAAATCCTTCCCCCCTGCGGTTGTTTGTGAAAGGGGATACCTATACATTACTGCCGGGGATTAAAAGCGATCGCCACCTCTTCGGAACCATCGGCGAAGGGCGGATCAACCTCCTGGGAACTGATGAGCAGGGGCGAGATCAACTCAGTCGGTTGTTATTTGGCGGGCAAATCAGCCTCAGTATTGGCTTAGTGGGGATTGCCATTTCTTTCCCGCTCGGAATGCTGATTGGGGGCATTGCGGGTTATTTTGGCGGCTGGGTTGATGCCCTCTTGATGCGGGTGGTGGAAGTTTTAATGAGTGTGCCGACCATTTACCTTTTAGTAGCCTTAGCGGCTATTTTGCCCCCTGGTTTAAGAAGCTCACAACGGTTCTTACTGATTGTGGTAATCACCTCTTTTGTGAGTTGGTCGGGGTTGGCGCGGGTGATTCGGGGGCAGGTTCTATCATTGAAAGAACAGGAATTTGTGAAGGCAGCACGAGTCATTGGTGCAAATTCTTTCACCATTATTGTCCGTCATATCTTACCCCAAACTTCAACCTATATTATTATTGCGGCAACCCTGTCCATTCCTAGTTTTATTGTGGCTGAGTCTGTCTTGAGCCTCATCGGTTTAGGGATTCAACAACCCGACCCTTCTTGGGGAAATTTGCTCTCATTAGCCACCAACTCCTCAATTCTGGTACTCCAACCTTGGCTCATTTGGTCGCCAGTAACCTTGATTGTGTTAACAGTTCTCGCCTTTAATCTCCTCGGTGATGGGTTACGGGATGCCCTTGACCCCCGTGACTTAAAACGTTAGAGTCATACGACTTCAGTACAAATCTGATCAAGATGAGCGGTGCGATCGCCATGGCACTCCGGTATCGTGCAGAGCAAATTAATCGACTCTTGGGGGGGTTCCTGGAAATAGGCAACGGGGTCTTTCAATAATTGCACAAACTGGCCATTACAGATATAGAATTGCTGATAGCCCCAATCCATGAGTTGAGCCAATAAATCTAAAGGATGATAATCAAAGGCTTTCGTCCAATCAAAAAAGAGTTCGACATAAATCATAGGACGATGTTTTTGAATTGTTTCCGACCCACCTTTAATGACTAACAATTCTGCCCCTTCCACATCACATTTCATAAAATCTAAACGCGGCCAGTTCTGGCAATAGTGATCTAGGGTTTTTAATATACAAGTGTAGGCTTGCACTTGCTGCACCGTTTTCCAAGATCCGGTTTGATGACCTTGGCGCATCGATGCTTGACCATCATCCTGATCTGGTAAGTATAAAACGGCTTCCCCCGCTTGATCCCCTAAAGCGCAGTTATTGGGGATAACATTGGCAAAAACCTGTTCATTTTGGAGGGTTTGAGTTAACAGTTTAAACGTCAGGGGTACAGGTTCAAAGCCATGGACTTGGCCGGAATGACCGACAATGTGGGAAAACAGGGTGGTGTAATAACCACGATTTGCGCCCGCATCAATGACGATATCGCCCCGCTGAATGACGGATAAAAAGAGTAATTTTTCAAAATTAGCCTGTTTTCGTTTTTGCAGAATTTTTTGATAAAGTAAAGGATATTGTGCTAATAAAAAATTAAGCCGTTGTATTATTTTCATAATAGCTGATGATGATGCGCTGTTGAGTAAGTATGATGGCGTAAGCCCTCACCCCCAGCCCCTCTCCCAAGTTGGGAGAGGGGAGCAGGGGAGTTGATCAATTATTTCCGATTGCCATCGAAACAATTTTTAAAGAATTTTGGATCATTAGCCTAACCCGGCAACAACAGGATGAAAGAAAAAGGCTAACCCTAAAACAAGATAGGTGGCCAATAATAATCCCCCCTCTAGCCAGTTGGATTTCCCATCAGAACTGACAGAATTAGCCACCCAAACTGCCACAATTACGGCAACTAATTCAAAGGGATTAAAGTCTAAATCCATCGGTTGCCCCATGAACCAACCGGCAATCACTAACACCGGAGCAACGAATAGCGCAATTTGCAAGCTAGAACCGACAGAAACGGCTACAGATAGATCCATTTTGTTTTTCATGGCGACGGTAACGGCGGTGGCGTGTTCAGCGGCGTTACCGATAATGGGAATGAGAATGACCCCGGTAAAGAGGGACGTGAGGCCGAGGCTACTGGTGGCAACCTCTAAGGTGTCCACTAGAAATTCTGATTCTAGGGCGACCAATAGGGTTACGACCAATAGGACAATCACCCAGAGGGTGACATTGGGTTTTTCATGGTTTTCGAGGGCTTTACCTTGGTCATCTTCCTCTAAGTCAGCAACCCCGACATCGTAAAGATAGGTGTGGGTTTTCATCGAAAATAGCAAAGTTAAGCCATAAACAGCAATTAAGATGACAGCAACGGCAACAGATAAGTTTTGCAGTGTGGATTCTTCAATGCCGCTAGAGGTATATTCAACGGCGGTGGGTACGAGTAGGGCAATGACCGCAAGGTTCATGGTTGAAGCATTCAGCCGGGCGGCGGTGGGTTGAAACTCTTGTTCTTTAAACCGGAGTCCACCGAGCAACATTGAAAAGCCTAATACCAGCAGTAAATTACTAATGATCGAACCTGTAATGGTGGCTTTGACCACTTCAATTAACCCACCCCGAAGGGCCACAAAGGCAATAATTAGTTCTGTGGCGTTGCCAAAGGTGGCATTGAGGAGGCCGCCTAGGTTTGGGCCTACCACTACGGCAATTTCCTCGGTGGCTAAACCCATGAGCGCGGCTAGGGGAACAATCCCGAGGGCTGCGGTAATGAACGTGGTGGCTTCTCCCCAACCCAACAATGACGAAGCGACAGAAATGGGGATAAACACCAACAAGCTGTAAATGATTTTGTTCATAAAGGTGGCAAAAGGGATGGCATCAAGGGTAATCCTGTTTGGATTTTAGCGGATCAATTTGGGCAATTTCGGAAAATCTGGGCTTAGAATTCTGAGGAACTGCGCTGATGATGCCATTTCCAGACACAGCCGGAGACAAAATTGGTGAGAATGTGGGCAATGATGGGGACGAGCAGATTGCCTGTGATCATCGCCCCTGCTCCCAAAATTATTCCTACGAAAGTGGCCCAAATCATGTAGGGCCATTGGTTTAAACCGCTGAGATGAAGCACGCCAAAAAGAAGGCTGGAAAGGGCGATCGCCCCCCAACCCAACCCCAAGGCGGGCAACATCACGCCCCGAAACAGCAGTTCTTCACTTAAACCCGGCAACAGTCCTAACCACAGCAGATCTGGCCAAGCTAGGGGGCGAATCACCAAATCAAGATAAAGATCGGCACTGCGGCGATAGGCGGGCCAAAGGCGATGGATTAACGTACTCGCCCCGATAATTCCCACCATTAGCCCGGATCCCCACAATAGGGCCATGGGGGTGAATTCCACGCTGAGGAGAGGAACACGCCCCAGATATTGCCACAGTTTAGCCACGATCAACAGTAAAACTGCGGTGACAATCATGGCTAACAGCACTTGAGTACGGGTCAGGGTTTCAGACTCTGGGGAGGAAGGGGGATAGTTCACAGGTTTAGGGGAGAGATGGCAGGGTGAAGCAGATGGGGATCAAGGCCGGCCCGGTAGGCGGCCAAGAGTCCGATCGCCTCTGGATAGGAGCGGGCGCGAATGGCCCGAATTCCCAAGGGTTCCGGGGGAACGTTGAGGGTGGTGGTGTTGGCTTCAACGGCGATAACGAGGCGATTGCCTAAACTCAGGGTGGCACTCCCCCCACAGGCGGCAGCGGGCACGATCAGGGCATCCACCTGATCCGCCCAAATTTGGCTCGGGGTTCGGCATGAATCAGGGCGAATCAACCGGGGCGCACGGGCTAACCCCACGAGGACACAGGGTAAAAAGGTATAGCCTAATTCTTCCGCCGCAGCGCGGGGAGCCACATCGGGATCTAAGGGGAGGGGAGCCAGGGCGGGGGCATGGGCGCAGGGGATACCAAATTCTCGGACGATGAGATGGGAAATTACCGCCTCAGCACCGGCCAGGGCATCCACACCGGAACCATGGCGATAGGCGGTTAGGGCTTCACTGCCCAAATCATCGGGGAACCGGGCGATGACGGCGATCGCCTCCACCCCCGATGTCGTGATTAACTGATCAGCGGCCCGGAGTAAACTCCCCGGATTCCCCAACGTCCCCCAACTGGCCCCCGATGCGGCGGTGCGGAGCGTCACATCCAGGGGGGCATCAGTTTCAATCAATGTGGTAATGGGTAAACCGAGGGTGGCCCGGGCGGCTTCTATGGCTTGGCGGTGGCGATCGCGCAGTTCCGGCTCAATCCCCTGATCAAAAATCACACCAATGCGGTTTTGATGGACGGGTTGCAACCCCCAACGGCCGGCGGCAAACTGATCTAAACCATAGCCCTCTACATACAACGCTTGGGGAATGGGCCAATACATTTGCGCCCCGTTGAGGACGTTGGGATGGGTAATGATGCGATCGCACAGCGGGGCTAAAGCCTTCACCACCGGCAACGCATCGCCAGCATAGCCCCCAATGGCTGCCCCAATGCCGGTGGGGACAATCAGAACCACAGTCAGGGGAGGATGAGACAAAGGAATCAAGGCAATAGTTTCGGTAGATTAATCCCAATTTTATCAAGGGGGGTTCCTTGATCCCCTGTGGTGGGATTGATTCCTATATTTCTTCACAGTTGGGGAATGGGGAATGGGGAATGGGGAACGGGGAACGGGGGATGGGGAACGGGTTAAAGCTGGGCTTTGGCGAAGGCGATCGCCTCTGTGAGGGTGTGGATATGACCGTGAATGTGAGCCAGTTGGATTTGGGTTAACAACTCACCGATTTGGGGGGAGGGACTCAGACCCAGTTGCTCAATCAAGTCTGTTCCGGAGACTAAGGGGGTGGGGTGAGCAACCAAACTTTGGGGATCAAGATAGGCATTGACTAGGGGCGCAACCAGGCCGACGGCGCGGGTTTCTCGCAGAATATCCTGATGGGCCGCCATGGCCACAGCCAAAACCACCACCAGAGGCAAGCCATCCCCCACACCTTGGAAGAAAAAATACTGCTCCTCTAGACTCATTTCCCGCTCCATCAACGCCAAAACCTGGGGCAAATACTGCCAAGCCCGCTGGACGGCCTGGACTTCAGCGCGGGAATATTTCAAAGCATTGAGGGTCGTCCCTGCCCCCTCGGCCGTCACCAAACTGGCCAACTTCGCCAAACCCAAGGGGTTCAAGGCGTGGGAACTCGAGGCTTGGAGCAATTGCGCCCCCAATTCGTCCCAAATTTTACTCAGCAGCCAACCCACCTGTTCAATTTGGGCTAGTTGAGGAATGGCATCGGCGGTGAAATCCGGTAGCCAATCCTGCCACACCTGATCCTCAGTGGCAAGGGTGAGCCAAGGTAACGCCTGGGGCAAAGTGAGGAGATAATTCAACTCCGTGCGCACCCGCTCCCCGGCAACGGTGGTCAACAGGGGGGCTAATTTGCGCAGCGCCTTGCGGGTTTTGGGTTGGAGGGTAAATTGCAATTGCGCCCCTTGGCGGTAGGCCCGGAGAATCCGCAGGGGATCATCCCGGAGATTGTCCTTGGCGACCATTTGGATCAAACCCTGCTGGAGATCTTCAATGCCATTGAGGGGATCAAAGAGGGTTTGGTTGTGGGGATCGTAGGCGATCGCATTAATCGTAAAATCCCGCCGGTTTAAATCCGCTTCCAGATGCTCCCCCACCATTTGGGCGATGTCCACCGTGCCTTCTGCAAAGACGACACGGGCAATCTGGCGATCGCGATCCAACACCACAAACCCCGCCTGATAGTGATCCGCCAAAGCGCGAGCCGTCGTGATCGCGCCACTATCGACCACACAGTCAATATCAAACTGCTCCCGCTGCCGTTGGAGCAAGGCATCCCGGACAGTCCCGCCGACAAAATAAGCTGGGGGCGGCAGCCATTCTAAGCTAAAGGGCAATCGCTCCGGCGCAAGGGCCGCAACGGTTAAATCAAGATTGGTCATGGTGAGGAGCAGAAAAAGCCAAGCGCGATTTCTAGTCTAAGGCCGTTTTAATGTTTATTTTTAGCAGATTTTTTGGCAAAATCATCCCTGGGGGAATTCTTGATGATTACCAGGGAGTCACTACATTAACTTTTGTGATATTTGATTAATAATCCTGAAGAGAATTTTAAAATCTGGAGAAAAGAAGCAAGATCACGAAAATCCTGCTGGCTGATGGGAGATCTCCCAGATTTCCATTGGGTTATGGTCATTCTCCGTAAACTTACGGTTATATTAGTTCTGAGCTTGTGAGATTGATCATAATCTCAATTTTAAAAAACCTTTTTGATCAACCCTTTTTCCTATGCGTCCTTTAGTCCAATCAGTGACCTCTGGTGTTGTGTCCACTCCTCCCCCACCTCATCCATTACAGCAGATTGCGGCCCATATTCCCGGCGTTGTATATCAATTTCTCAAATCTACCGATGGCTCCTGGCGATTTCCCTTTATTAGTACCAGTTGTGAGCAAATTTTTGGGTTAAGCGCAACGAGCATTGAGGATAATGCTCAGGTCTTAATCCGCTGTGTTCATCAAGAAGACTATGCTGATTTTTTAGGGGCGATCGCTAAGTCCGAAGCTACCCTAGAACCCTGGCATTGGCAAGGTCGCATGGTGTTGCCTAACAGTCGGATTGTCTGGATTTCTGGAGCTTCCCAGCCGGCATTATTACCCAATGGGGATGTGCTGTGGAACGGTTTGCTCATGGATATCACCCCCACCAAGGAAGCAGAAACCAAACTTTTGGCCGCAAATCGAGCGACGGAAACCGCATTACTCAGCTACAAGTATGCCGTCGAAAGCAGTAGCCACGCCATTAGTATTAGCAATGCCCAAGGCAAACATATTTATCAAAATGCTGCATTTTGTCGCCTTTTTGCCTCCCCGACGGTGGAGGCCCTCAATCAGGGCGGCGGTGTGGGGGTTTTATTTGCAGATCCCTTGGTCTATGAGGAAATTTTACTCACCCTCAAGCAGGGGCGATCGTGGATTGGCGAGGTGGAACAGCGTTCCTGTCAGGGACGGCTGATGCAATGTCTGCTGCGGGCGGATGTGATCCGCAATGAACTGGGGGAAGTGATCGGTTTTCTCGGTATTACTACGGACATCACCCAAAACAAAAAAATCCGCGAAGAGCGGCAACGCCTGGCAACCCTAGTGGAAAACAGTGCGGATCTGATCGGTGTGGCCCAGAAAGAGGGGGACATTTTATTCCTCAATGAGGCGGGTTTAGCCCTCGTGGGGTTGCCCGATGAGGCCACCGCCAAGAGGCATCATCTCAGCGATCTGATCTGGCCAGAAGATCTCGCCGCCTATCAACAGGAGGTGATGGCGACAGTGATGACATCGGGAACCTGGCAGGGGGAATTCCGGTTTCGCCATTTCCAAAGGGGGGACGCAATTCCGGTGGATTTGACGGTGTTTATGATCCACAGCCCCGATACGGGGGAACCCTTGGGTTTGGCGGTGATGAGCCGGGATATTCGCGATCGCCAACGGGCAGAAGCGAAGCTCAAACGCCAGGCGGAAAACCTGCGCAAGATGCTCCACAAGCTCCAAAGTGCGCAAACCCAATTGATCCAAACTGAGAAAATGTCTAGTTTGGGGCAGTTGGTGGCGGGGGTTGCCCATGAAATCAATAACCCGGTTAATTTCATCCATGGCAACTTGGCTTATCTCAGTGATTATACGGAAGAACTCCTGGCCCTCTTAAAACTCTATCAAATCTATTATCCGGAACCCGTTGCCCCCATCGAAGCCCAATTGAACAATAGTGATATTGAGTTTATTCAAGGGGATCTCCCCAAGCTGATGAAATCGATGACGCTGGGAACGGTGCGGATTCGGGAAATTGTCCAGTCATTGAAAATCTTTTCACGGATGGATGAAACGGGAGTGAAACCGGTGGATCTCCTCGAAGGCATTGAAAGCACACTGTTGATCCTCAAAAATCAAATCAAGCCCGCCGCTAACCACCCTGAAATTATTGTCACCCGTGAATATGAACCGCTGCCTTTGGTGGATTGCTATGGCGGGCAACTGAACCAGGTGTTTATGAATATCCTCAGCAATGCCATCGATGCGCTCCATGAACGGGATCAGGGGCGATCGCACCTTGAGAATCAAGCTCACCCCAGTCGAATCAAAATCACCACGGAACACCGCCGCGAGGACAATTGGATCGTGATCCGTATTGCCGACAATGGCCCCGGCATGAGTCCCAAAGTGCAATCCCGTTTATTTGATCCCTTTTTCACCACGAAACCAGTGGGGAAAGGCACAGGCTTGGGCCTGTCCATTAGCTATCAAATCATCACCGAGCGCCACTATGGCCGCCTCACCTGTCAATCCACCCTCAAGGAAGGTACAGAATTTGTGATTGAAATTCCCTGTCATCATCCCGCCCGCCGTTTAAAGTGAGCGGTTTCGGGGCCCTTAGGTCGCTACAATGGGGGGAATTTTTAAGCTCAGACCCCCATGAATGTTGCTGCGGAAATTCCTTGGGAGCGGGCGATCGCCGCTCTGGAGGGAATCGAACAAATTACCGACCCCAACCAACTCACGAAACTTTCCCAGGACTACTACCATTTCAGCCCCATCCTCGCGGCTCAACTGGTGGATAAGCGGGCGGATTTGGTGGTACGGCCCACCAGTGAGGTGGATGTGTTGCGGGTGGCTCAGGTTTGTGCCCGTTACCATATCCCCTTGACGGTGCGGGGAGCCGGGACGGGGAACTATGGCCAATGTGTTCCCCTGCAAGGGGGCATTGTCCTGGATTTGATCAAGCTTAATCAGATCCATAGCATTCGCCAAGGGGTGGCGGTGGTGGATCCGGGGGTGCGATTGGCTAACTTTGATAAACAGGCCCGCCCCCAGGGATGGGAATGGCGGATGTATCCTTCCACCTATCGGACGGCGACCATTGGCGGCTTTTTTGGGGGCGGCAGTGGGGGGATTGGTTCGATTACCTATGGGCAACTGCGCGATCGCGGCAACCTCAACGCGGTGCGGGTGGTGACGCTGGAAAATTACCCCCAGGTTCTAGAACTGCGGGGGGATGCGGTGCAGCAGGTGAACCATGCCTACGGCACCAATGGGGTGATCACTCGTTTGGAAGTACCCCTCGCCCCTGCCTATGATTGGGCAGAATCAATCATTACTTTTCCAGATCTCACCACGGCGGCGCGGTTTGGCCAAGCCCTGGGGGATAGTGATGGTTTAGTGAAAAAACTGGTTACGGTTTGTGCGCCATCGGTTTGTCAATACCTAACGGCTTTGCAGGATTATCTACCCCAGGGACAAGCCTGCGCCCTGGTGATGATTGCCGAATCTTCCCTAGAGCCTTTCCGGGAACTGGTGCGGGAATTTAACGGCAAGATTACCTATGAAAAATCTGCCATTGAAGCTCAAAAAGGGATCAGTTTGGCGGAATTCACCTGGAACCATACCACCCTCCATGCTCGCGCTATTGATGCCAATCTCACCTATTTACAAACGTTCTATTTCACCGTGGAGCGAGTGCTAGAACTTGAGCAGCAATTTGGAGATGAGGTGATGATCCATTTGGAGTTTATGCGGGTGGAGGGTCGGGTGATGCCAGCGGGGTTGCAGTTGGTGCGCTACTCGACCCCGGAGCGGTTAAAGGAGATCATTGCCCTCCATGAGGCGGCGGGCTGTGCGATCGCCGACCCCCACACCTACATTCTTGAAGATGGCGGCCGCAAGGTGATTGATCCGGTGCAACTGGCCTTTAAGGAGTTTGTCGATCCCCAAGGGCTGTGCAATCCGGGCAAAATGCGGGGTTGGTCTGAAAAGTACCCTCGGGGAAGGGTGGGCCAAGTTTGAGGAAGGGCGAAAAGGGGAGGGGCGAAAAATTTTTCGCCCCTACGGTGGGGGTTATGCGATGTTTAGCCGCGACTGCGCTCTAAGAGGATCATCATCAACAAACTGAGGACAATGGTGATCTGAGTATCGTCATCCAGTTGATCCACCTGTTTGATGGTGAACTTGCGGGAGAGGAACGTGGGGATTTTCGAGAGCCGCATCACCACCGCTTTTTCGGGATTTTCCACGAGGTAGACGGGGTTGAGGATAAAGCCGGTGAAGAGGTTGACGATGGGAACCTCACAGAGCAGGCCATCCAGGACTTTCACCCAAGGATTTTCCTCCCGAATCGTGTAGATGGGGGTCTCCGTTTGGTCGGGGCCGAAAATATCGTAGTGGGCCCGCCAGATGGAGCGCAGCCCGCGCCGTTTGACGGAGCCGAGGGACTGGTTTTCAGCGTTGGTGAAGCGGTAGGCGGCGGAGAAGTCAATGACCCGATCAGCCTTAATCGAGTAGATTTGATCGGTTTGGGCGCGATCGCGACAGACCTTAATATCCTCTTTCAGTTTCAAGAGCTTTTGCTTAACATAGAGCACCAGTTGATCCTGGGCATCAGTGACGGAAATTTGCGGAGCCAAGGCAAAGAGTTTGAATGTCAGCGTTAAAGGGGTCTGAAGCATAGAGCCTCCTAGGGGGCCTGCAAAAATATCCCACAGCATACGCTCTCTGGGGTAAAAATCCGCTGGATTTTTAGCTGAATTTGCAAAAAGGGGGGCTGAATCCTCCCGGCGGGATTCTCAATTTGGCTCTTGCGAGAGCGATCCCGAGATGGGATGATAAAGGGTGGCACGGCGGCGATCGCCTTCCGAAATGCTTGAGCCACAAGGTGGCCCTTGTTCACCCGTTGTTTTATTCCCACCTATCGTCAGATTAAATATGGTTGTTGCTAGTCAATCCCTCGAAGAACTTTGCATTAATTCCATTCGCTTTTTAGCTATTGATGCAGTCCAAAAAGCGAACTCTGGCCACCCCGGCCTACCCATGGGGGCGGCTCCCATGGCCTTTGTGCTGTGGGATCGCTTCATGCGCTACAACCCCAAAAACCCCCACTGGTTTAACCGCGATCGCTTCGTGCTCTCTGCCGGTCATGGTTGTATGTTGCAATACGCCCTACTCCATCTCATGGGCTACGACAGTGTAACCATTGAAGATATTAAACAATTCCGCCAATGGGGTTCTAAAACCCCCGGCCACCCAGAAAACTTTGAAACCTTGGGCGTGGAAGTCACCACCGGCCCCCTGGGTCAAGGGATTTGTAATGGGGTAGGTTTGGCCGCCGCTGAAGCCCATTTGGCCGCTAAATTCAACAAACCCGATGCCACCATTGTTGATCACTACACCTATGTCATCCTCGGCGATGGCTGCAACATGGAAGGGATTTCTGGGGAAGCTTGCTCCCTGGCGGGTCACTGGGGTTTAGGGAAACTGATCGCCTTCTATGACGATAACCACATCTCCATTGATGGCTCCACGGATATTGCCTTTACCGAGGATGTTTGTGCTCGGTTTGAAGCCTATGGTTGGCATACCCTCCATGTGGAAAATGGCAATACGGATTTAGAGGCGATCGCCCGCGCCATTGAAACCGCCAAATCCGTCACCGACAAGCCGACGATGATTAAAGTCACCACCACCATCGGCTATGGTTCCCCCAATAAAGCAGATTCCGCCGGGGTTCACGGTGCAGCTTTGGGGCCCGATGAAGTGAAACTGACCCGCGAAAACCTGGGGTGGAGCTATGGGGAATTTGAAGTTCCCGCCGATGCTTTAGCCCATTGCCGCAAGGCCATCGAACGGGGAGCCAGCTACCAAGCGGAATGGGAAGCCCAATTGGCCCAATACAAAACCAAATATCCCGGCGAAGCCGCTGAATTTGAACGGCTCCTCAGTGGGGAACTCCCCAGCGATTGGGACAAAGACCTCCCCAACCCCAGCCCAGAGGATAAAGTCCTGGCGACCCGGAAGCATTCGGAAATTACGTTGAATGCGATCGCCCCCCACCTGCCGGAACTGATCGGCGGCTCGGCAGACTTGACCCATTCCAACCTGACGGAATTGAAATGCTCCGGCAACTTCCAAAAGGGCAGCTACGAAAACCGGAACCTCCGCTTTGGGGTACGGGAGCACGGCATGGCGGCGATCTGTAATGGCATTGCCCTCCATGGTTCGGGTCTGATCCCCTACTGTGCAACGTTCTTGGTGTTTGCCGATTACCTGCGGGGGGCGTTGCGGCTTTCTGCCCTCTCCCAAGCCGGGGTAATCTACATCCTCACCCACGACTCCATCGCCCTCGGTGAAGATGGCCCCACCCACCAACCGGTGGAAACCATCGCCTCGCTGCGGATTATCCCCAACCTCTTAACGTTCCGCCCCGCCGATGGTCGGGAATGCTCCGGTGCTTACAAGGTGGCGATCACGAGCCGCCAACGCCCCAGCGCCTTAGCCCTCACCCGTCAAGGTGTGCCGAACCTGGTGAACTCCAGTGCCGATGCCGTGGCGAAGGGAGCCTATGTGCTGGAAGATTGCGACGGTACGCCGGATCTGATCCTCCTGGCCACGGGTTCGGAAGTGGGCCTCTGTGTGGAAGCAGCGGCAAAACTGACGAGCCAAGGCAAGAAAGTCCGCGTCGTTTCGATGCCTTGCTGGACGTTGTTTGAAGAGCAAAGCGATGAGTATAAGGAATCTGTCCTGCCCAAAGCGGTGACGAAACGCCTGTCTGTGGAAGCGGGTACGACCTTTGGTTGGGCCCGCTATGTGGGCACGGCGGGCGCATCCATCGGCACTGATGGTTACGGTGCATCGGCTCCCGGCGGCACGATTATGAAAAACTACGGGTTCACGGTGGATAACGTGATTGCGAAAGCTAACGCGCTGTAAGATCCCCCCGGCTGCGCCGACCCCCTTAATAAGGGGGTTTTATTTTCAGAACCCCCCTTGAAAAGGGGGGGTAGGGGGGGATCCCTCAGCTTTGGAAGTGTTGAAACCCTTGGGTTTGATCAAGGGGTTGGACTTGGCTGCCCCTACGAATCACCACATCGAGATCCGTTGTGATCCGACCGACGATCGCCCCCGGTGGCCCCAACTGTGCTACAAATTCAGCGGCAACATCGGGGGGGAGGCACAAAACCAATTCAAAATCTTCGCCACCATAGAGCGCCCATTCCAAGGCCTGCTCCTCCCCCACCGCTGCAATTAAACCGGGATAGAGGGGGATCTGGTCAACTTCTAGTTGCGCCCCGACACCACTGGCGCGGCACAACTGCACCACTGCATCTGCCAGGCCATCACTGCTATCCATGGCAGCAATGGCCACCCCTACCTTGGGCAACAGCGGTAAACAATCTAAACGGGGTTGGGGATACTGATGGGCCGCAATTAAAAAATCCCGCTCGGCCACAGGTAGATCCCCAAGTTCATCCAGCAAGATCGCTAACCCCGCCCGCGCATTACCGTGGTAGCCCGTCACGACGATCGCCTCCCCCCCTTGGGCCCCACGACGACGCAACACCTGAGCCGGATCAACCTGGCCTAAGGCGGTGATCCCAATGGTGGGGGTGGGCGATCGCGTCAAATCCCCCCCGACGATCGCTCCGCCGTACTGGTCTAAACACCGCTGCATGCCCCCATAGAGGGCTTCTATCCAAGCAATTTCCGTATGGGGGGGCAAACTGAGGCCGACGGTGACAGCCCAGGGGGTGGCCCCCATGGCGGCCAAATCAGAAAGATTGGCGGCCATCGCCCGCCACCCCACCGCATCCGGGGGCGTGGTGGCATCACTAAAATGCACCCCCCCCACTAAAACATCGGTGGTGACAACAAGCGATCGCCCCGGCTCCGGCGTTAAAACCGCCCCATCATCCCCCACAAGGGCCGCAGGGGAAAAGGTTTGTAACCAAGGGAGGAGGCGATGCTCTCCCCAATCAGCAATGGTGGCGGTCATGGCGATCGCCTAGCTGGGCTGAACTAAATGATCTGCCCCCTGTACCACCTGCGCCTTGAGAATTTTATCCGTATTGCCAAGGTTGCGGAGCACATCCTGACCTTCCACCACATAGCCAAAGACCGAATAACGGCCATCGAGGACATTAAACCCAGGGGGGGTCAGTTCCCGATCAAAGAGGAAGAAAAAGAACTGGGAGGAGCCGCCGTTGGGATCATCGCTGGGGCGAGCCAGGGCCATCGCGCCATAGGCATTAAAGGGTAGGGCCAAATCAGCAAGATACAGGCCGGCATCTTCGAGGGTAATTTCGTAGATCGGCTCTTTGTCCCCTTTAACGAGAATTTCCAAGGGGATCGCCCGGTAGGCCTTGGTTTTGGGGTCAATAAATCCCACCTCTGGCCCTTCAGGGTCGCCGGTTTGGACGATGTAGTCTTGGTTTTGGAAAAAGGGCAGGCCATCGTAAAAGCCCCGTTGGACGAGATCGACAAAGTTGCCAGCATTAATGGGCGCACTGTAGCCATCCACCACCAGGGTTAACTGGCCTTGGGTGGTTTCCATTACCACCGTTGCCCGGCCCTTGAGTTGGGGCAAATTGGCATATTCAGCGGGGATCGTGAAGGGGAATTCATCCACCATCAGGGCTTCAATCTCGCTGATGTGGGCCAAGGCTTGGCGGCGTAAATTCCATACCGTTTCCTTATCTTTCATTTCCACAGCGGCCCGCAGTTGCTCAATGTCCTGCTCCAGTTGGGTCAAGAGGGATTGCGCCTGGGGTTGGCGATCACTCCCGACGCTGGCTAAAATCTTGCTGTCGCCATAGGTGAGGCTACGGGACGCGGATTTAACCTGGCTTTCGATCACCGGCCACCGTTTGCTCCGGAGGGCATCGGCAATCTCTTCTAAATTGCCTTGGAGTTTCCGCACCTCTGTATTATCAATGGGGAGGGCATAGCGCAAAATCGCAGCGGGATCGGTAATGGCATTGCCTTGGGCGAGGCCGGCGGTGGCGGCGGGGGTCAAGCTCAAGAAGGCGATCGCCCCCAGGATTAACCCCCAAACCAGTCCCGGACGGCGGTGGCGACGGCCCCACTGCCAAAGTTGCAAAATGAGATGAGTCATAAAAATTTAGATCAAAAAGTACAAAAAATCTGGATTGCGGCTGCGTTCTCCCATCTTCCCACAATCCCCTCCCCTGTGCAGTGGTATTGAGATTCCCTCGGGGGGGAACCCCAACGGGGGTACAATGGAGGGCGAATTGTCTTGGCCTGCGGAAAACCCATGATTTCGAGCAATGATTTTAGAACCGGTGTAACCATTAATTTAGACGGCTCGGTGTGGCGAGTGGTGGAATTTCTCCATGTCAAACCGGGGAAAGGATCCGCTTTCGTCCGCACAAAATTAAAAAATGTCCAGTCCGGCAGTGTCGTGGAGCGCACGTTCCGCGCCGGAGAAACCGTCCCCCAAGCCATCCTGGAAAAGCGCACGATGCAGCACACCTACCGGGAGGGGGAGGATCTGGTGTTTATGGATATGGAAACCTATGAGGAAATGCGTCTCACGGCAGATCAGGTGGGCGATCGCGTCAAATACCTCAAGGAAGAAATGGAAATCAGCATCGTCACTTGGGATGGTCGCGTCCTGGAAGTGGAACTGCCTAACTCAGTGGTGCTAGAAATTACCGACACAGATCCCGGTGTGAAGGGGGATACGGCGACGGGGGGGACAAAACCTGCCACAGTGGAAACGGGAGCGCAGGTCATGGTTCCCCTCTTTATTTCCATTGGGGAAAAAATTAAAATTGATACTCGCACCGATAGCTATCTCGGTCGGGAGAATTAACCCTCGGGGCAGGCTTGGCGGCTTAGTCCTCCCTGGGAGCCATTGGGTTGGATCTGTTTGCATTTATTCGTGTTGAGGACAGGACTTTTGGTGTCTATTGATTTTCAAGAAATTCGGGAGTTATTGGGGGCGATCGCCCAAACCGATATCACAGAGTTTAGTCTCAAGGGCGAAGCCTTTGAGCTAACGGTGAAGAAAGGCCAAAGCCAGGGGATCCCCATGGCTGCCATCCCAGTGCCCCCCACCCCCCCCACCCTCCCCATCAATCCCCCGGCTCCGGTGGTGGATACGCCTCCCCCTGCCCCCACGGTGGATCCCAAATGGGTAGAGATCACCTCCCCGATGGTGGGGACGTTTTACCGCGCCCCAGCCCCCACGGAACCCGCTTTTGTGGAAGTGGGCGATCGCGTCACCAGCGGCAACACCGTCTGTATCATTGAAGCGATGAAGCTCATGAACGAAATCGAAGCGGAGATCACGGGCCAAATTATGGAGATTTTGGTGGAAAACGGTGAGCCAGTGGAATTCGGCCAGCCATTAATGCGGGTTAATCCAGGCTAAAGTTGGGCAAGTTGGGCAAATTGCCCATGGTCTATTGTGATCAAGAGATGGGACTGCTAAGATTTGGGGATCACTGATTTCGTGAAGACTCCATGCACGTCACCTCGAAGCCCGTTTCCCAAGAAGTGGTTCAGCAATTGGCTGAATACTTCAGTGTGTTGAGTGAACCCATGCGCCTCAAGTTGCTTAACCTGCTGCGGGATGGGGAAAAGTGTGTTCAAGAACTGGTAGATGCGACGCAAACCAGTCAGGCCAATGTATCCAAACATCTTAAGGTGATGCTACAGGCGGGGATTTTGAGCCGCCGTAGTGCGGGAACCTCTGCCTATTACCGAGTCGAGGATCCTTTGATCTATGATCTTTGTAATCTGGTGTGTAATCGCCTCGCTGCCCGGATTGAAAAACAGGCGCGTCAATTTCGCGATTTCAGCTTGGCTCCACCGATTCCCCCCGCACCACCGATTGTTTCAGAGGTCTAATGGATTTTGCAAGGGGCAAGGGTGGGAAATTTAAATTTCCCACCCTTGCCCCCGAGCGCCTACAACGCCCCGGCTGCCGTCTTATCGAAAATCCCAGAGCCTAAATAGGTGGTGAGGTTCAGGGTTTGAACAATCGGTGCACTACCGGCCCCCTGGGGATAGTCAATCACCGTGACAGCCCCATTCCCCTGCTTAATTGCCCAAATATCCTGAGGTTTCAACCCCAACAACCCACAGAGAATACATTTATTAACAGCATCATGGGCCACCACTAGGAGCGTTTTCGCCTCTCCCCTGCTGTAGCGCTCCACCATCTCATCCCAGGCAGTCATCACCCGATCCCACACCTGTTGGAGGTTTTCCCCCTCCGGCATTTGCACCGTTTCGGGAGCGGTTTTCCACTGGGCCAAGAGGCCCGGATAGGCAGCCTCAATCTCCTTCTCTAGCTTGCCCTCCCAAAGGCCATGGCCAATTTCGCAAAACTGCGGCTCAAGGGCTAACTCAACACCGGGATGGTGTTGGAGAATAATTTCAGCGGTTTCCTTGGGGCGAAGCATCGGACTGCTGACCGCTGCATCAATCTGCACCGTTTTTAAATAATCGGCGGCTTTGCTGGCCTGATGACGGCCATTATCATTGAGAGGAATATCTTGAATCCCCTGAAACCGACCCTCACGGTTCCAATCCGTTTCCCCATGGCGAACTAACAGGATCCGTAACTGATTATGGGGTGGACGAAAGGAGGGGAGAATGATGCCCATATGGGAGAGTTGATTTAAAGATTCCGCTTGGACGGGATCGCCCCAGCCACCGCTGAAGTTGAGGATATTAATACAGCAGTTAGATTGTTGGATGGATTGATAACGACTGGGATCCATACCCAGGGCGCTCATGATTAAACAGCGGTTAATGCCGTTATGGGCGACAATCAGCACCGTTTCCCCCTGGTGTGCTGGGAGGAGGGTTTGCCAAAAGTTTTCGGTTTGGGCATAGAGCGATCGCACTGGATAATGGGGCTGCCCATTAACCATCATGCTAAATTCACTGGGCTGGTCATGCCATTGTTGATAGGCTGCGGGGGATTGTGATTGAACCTCTTCCCGGCTGAGGCCCTCCCAGAGGGGTAGATCCACTTCGAGGAGTTGAGGAGAGGGGATGCAGGCACAAGTGAGCTGGAGATGTTGAGCGATGATCTCGGCAGTTTGGGCGGCCCGTTGCAAGGGGCTATGGTAGAGGGCGGCGATCGGTGATGGCGCACTGCTCGCCACCCCCCCTAAGGCTTCCCCGACCCTTAGCGCTTCTCTGCGCCCTTTTTCCGTCAATACCGACTCATCACACCGCCCTTGAATACGCTTCTGAGCATTGTAGGTACTCTGCCCATGGCGCACAATAATCACTCGCGTCGTCACGCCTCGTTCTCCCTCATCGTTAATGGCAAAATCCGCAATAAAGAGGGGAGCGATCGGCGATAGCGCAGCTATCACCCGCTCCCCGATGGGGATTGACCCCAATGGTTTAAACCCTAAACGCCAACCGCGCTTTTCACCGTGGCATTCAATTCACCAGAAGCATACTTCTTGGCAAAATCATCCAGGGCGATTTGCTTAATCTTCGTGGCATTACCGGCAGTCCCGAAGGATTGGTAACGATCAGCACAGACTTGCTGCATGTACTTGATCGAAGGCTTCATGAAGTGGCGGGGGTCAAAGTTTTTGGGATCTTTGAAGGCCGCTTCACGGATGGCTGCGGTAATTGCCAAACGGTTATCGGTATCGATGTTCACCTTACGGACACCGCTCTTAATGCCTTTTTGGATTTCTTCCACCGGCACACCGTAGGTTTCAGGGATCGCACCGCCATACTGGTTGATCAGGTCAATCCATTCTTTGGGCACAGAAGAAGAACCATGCATCACCAAATGGGTGTTGGGCAGACGGCTGTGGATTTCTTCAATCCGGCTGATGGCCAAGATTTCCCCCGTGGGTTTGCGGGTGAACTTATAGGCACCGTGGCTGGTGCCGATGGCTACAGCTAAGGCATCCACCTGGGTTTGCTCCACAAAGGCCACCGCTTCATCGGGATCGGTGAGCAATTGGTCTTTGCTGAGGGTCCCTTCAAAGCCATGACCATCTTCTGCTTCACCGGCTCCGGTTTCCAAAGAACCGAGGCAACCCAGTTCCCCTTCCACACTGGCCCCAACAGAGTGGGCCACTTTCACCACTTCAGCGGTGACGCTGACATTGTATTCAAAGCTAGCGGGGGTTTTAGCATCAGCTTCGAGGGAGCCATCCATCATCACACTGGTGAAGCCATTGCGAATTGCAGAATAGCAAGTCGCCGGGCTGTTGCCGTGATCTTGGTGCATCACCACAGGGATATGAGGATAGGTTTCCACCGCAGCCAAGACGAGGTGACGCAGGAAGTTTTCCCCGGCGTAGCTGCGGGCACCACGGGACGCTTGCAGAATGACGGGGCTGTTGGTTTCATCTGCCGCCTGCATGATCGACAGAATTTGCTCCATGTTGTTGACGTTGTATGCTGGAATGCCATAGCCGTTTTCAGCAGCATGATCCAACAGTAGCCGCATGGGTACGAGCGCCATAAATGATCCTCCTATCGTTTTTCTTTATTTTGAAACCTACGCTGAGTCCTATGACCAACGCAATTATCAATGGAATCTTAGGTTAGTTTACCAGAGTATTAAATCTTTTTGCCACGGGGGCGAGAAGATTCCATTCTGAAAAAATGGGTCGCCTGGGACTCGAACCCAGAACAAATCGGTTAAAAGCCGAGTACTCTA
>RECT01000073.1 GCA_007693875.1 Spirulina sp. DLM2.Bin59 | reverse complement strand
GAAGCCAATCCCACGGTTTGGGATGATTACATCGCCCCCGATGTGGCGGAAACCTTTTCAGCGTTTTTTTTTTTTTAAATCAGCTTTATCACCTACCAACAGCAAATTGCCGCCTACACCGGTTGGGTTCAAGAGGTGAAACAGGCTTTCACCGCAGTGGAGAACCGTCTGCCGGCCTTGGCGGGTTTAGTCTCACGGGGTTTTGTTCCCGGCGCGCCCAGTGCCGCCAACAGCGTCACCGAAATTAATAATATTGCCGTGCGCATCCTCACACAGCCTGCCACTGTCACCCAGCCGGAAGCCAAAACCGACCTGTTCGCCAACCTGAAGGCGCGGCTACGGGGCAACGCAAGCTAGGCACATTTGGGGTAGACTCATGGCCATCTGTCCGATTCACCCCTATGGCCGAACTTATTTATCCGACGCTCGATTTATTTCTCTATGACCTTCGCAATGGCCTCGGCGAAACCCCCAGAGAAATCGAGCACAATCGCGCCCGGTTCCACGGGAAAATGCCCGAAGCGGTGCGATCGCGTCTGACCCAGCAGGATCAGCATTTTGAAGCGGAATATCAAGAACTCCTGCTGCCGGAGCGGTGCTTGTTTTTTACGGGGCCAGAGGATGCGCCCCTCAAGATCGGTGGTTATTACTATCCGGTGCGGCTCAATGATACCTACGGGTTGCTCATTGATGCCTCTGTGGAAGACCAAAGCAATCCCCAGACGGTGGATTGCTTTGGGGTTTTGCGCCAAACGATCGCGGCCTGTTTGGGGGATCATCCCCCCAGTTTGGGGCAAACCTGGATGTTGTCGGGGTGGCGATCGCCCCACAGCACCGCCAGCGACGAGGCGATCGCCCAAGCCATCTATGAGCAATTTATCCCCGAAGGCAACTGGCAACAAGACCTCCAGGGCCAGGGGAGCCTATTGGGGGCAAACCTGTTTGAACTGTGGCGCTATCGCAGCACGCTGATCGAACACCATCAAGCCGCCCTACCCGGGGCTGATCTGCCCCAAAATCAACATCTACTGATTAGTATTTTTCCCGATCAAGCCACCGCCGCCAGAGCCGCCGAGCTTTATTATGATGATTGGCTACGCCTGTTCGGGTTTCGCAATAAAATGCTCTGGGCCTATGAACAAAGCCGCCAAATTAAGCAACTGATTAAAGCGGATTTTACCACCGTTCAAGCCAGTCGCTCCCAAAGCCAAAATTTTACCGCTTTTCGCGAAACCCTGATCCGGATTCAAGATGCCCTCAATCACTACAAACTGAATTTAATCCAACTGGATTTTCAGGGCCGCACCATTGATATTAACCTCAGCAACTATAAAAAGCGGTTACAACGGATGGTTGAACAGGGAGATCAACAGACAGATCTCAACTTTTTAGCCGATTTTGTCAGGATTGTTGAGGAAAAATATCTGCTGCAAATTCATAAAGATTCAGAGAATATGCAGTTGGGGTTACGGCTTCTGGAGGATGCGATTAACGCCACCCAAAGCCGCCTCGAAGTGGAAAAGGCGGAGCGCGATCGCGACTTTCAAGAGGTGCTGAAATATTTGGGCGTGGGTTGGGCCGCCGCTACCGTTGCCAGCAGCAAAATTGATGTCTCCAAAGTGGAAAATGATCCAATTAAAGATCAGTTGGTGCGGTGGCAGGTGGCCGAGGATTGGGCCGGGATCATTTCCCCCGTGACCTATACGCTGTTGGTGGCGGTGGCGATCGCCGCTGGCTTTGGGGGTTGTGTCTGGACTTGGCATCAGATCCAACGGCTCTGGCATTGGCTGACGACGGCAAAGGCTCCACCCACCGATCCCGACAGAGATCGCCCCCAGGGCAAAACCCTGGAATAGGCAATCTAGTTTAGGATAGGGAAAGCCTAAATTTTTGTAACGCAAATTAACGCCGTGACCGCCGTTGTACTCGACCACGTTCATAAGCACTACAACAACGTTCCCGTTGTCGATGACCTTTCCTTTGCCATCGAGCCGGGGGAAATGTTCGGCCTGCTCGGCCCCAATGGGGCGGGGAAATCCACGACGATCCGGATGTTGATTACCCTCACCCGGCCCACGGGAGGACTGATCCAAGTGGCGGGCTGCGATGTCACCCAGAACCCTGCCCAGGTGAAACGTTCCATCGGCGTTGTGCTGCAACAGGTGAGCGTTGATTTAGATTTGAGCGTTTGGGAAAATCTCGAATTCCATGGCCGGATGCACCATATCCCCGCGCCGGAGCGGAAACGGAGGATTACCAAATGGTTGGACTATGTGGAATTGAGCGATCGCCGCACCGATTTAGCGAAAACCCTCTCCGGGGGGATGAAGCGGCGGCTGCAAATTGCCCGCGCCCTGATGCATGAGCCGGAAATCCTCTTCCTCGATGAGCCGACGGTGGGCCTCGATCCCCAAAACCGCCGCCGCCTCTGGGAAATCATCCGCGACCTCAACCGCCAAGGGATGACGATGTTGCTCACCACCCACTACATGGATGAGGTGGAATTTTTGTGCGATCGCATCGGCATCATGGATAAGGGCAAGCTGATTGAACTGGGGACATTGCCGGAATTTAAGGCGAAATATGGCTCTGGGTTAGTGATTCGCCAAGTGGAAGACCGCATCGAGTCGAAATTTTTCCCCACGGTACAGGCCGCCAATGATTACCTGGATACCGTCCCCGATAAAACCGGGATGATGTGCCGTAGCTCGAATTTAGAGGATATTTTTGTCAAATTGACGGGTCATCAGTTAGATTAGTGGATCCCTCTCCTTTGGGGGGGTTTCGTTCTTGGTGCTGGCAATGAGTGATCCATCTCCCCGTTTGGCGACCCGTATTGAAGCGATCCTCTACCTCAAGGGGCAACCGATGACCGTGGGGGCGATCGCCCAATGTGCCGGTTGCCCACGTGCTGTCGCCCAAGAGGCCCTCTTAGAACTGATGGATGATTACGCCCATCGGGATAGTGCTCTGGAAATCACGGAAACCCCCTCGGGCTATAGTCTCCAACTGCGCCCCAGCTTTGAAAATTTGCTGCAAAACCTCGTCCCCGCCGAGTTGGGCATTGGCGCATTGCGTACCCTAGCGGTGATTGCCCTCAAGTCCCCCATTGTGCAAACGGATTTAATCGATCTACGGGGCAGCAGTGCCTACCAGCAGGTGCAGGAGTTAGCGGAGTTGGGGTTTATCCGGAAGCGTCGCCAACCGGAGGGGCGATCGTACTTATTAGAGGTGACGGACAAGTTTCACCAATATTTTGAGGTGGATGAGTTATCGCAAATCATGGCCCAAATGCGATCGAGTTCTGGCAATCCTGAGTTGTCCTGATCTTTAGTCATTGGCTCAAGTTTTATGGTCAGATTGAAAGGTTAAGGAACCGCATCAGACGGGTTGAGGGAAATCAAATGAGAGATTATACCAATTCTCCAAAGTCAAGCAGCAGAACAAGGGGCTTAAGCCCTTTCCCTGAATCACTTTATGTGTAGCTCCCATTTCGGGAATTGGTTAACCCGTTCAAATCCTGAGCATCGCCCCCACAACGCCCCGCCTTATCAGTGGGGTTTTTGTTTTGTCGAACTGGAACCGCCCCACGGGGGCAAGGGTGCAATATTTCCTTTCTATGGCGTGACCCCTGTCTCAGTAATACTGCTTGATGTACCCATAAGCCTTCTCAAATAGCTCTTTTACCTGATGTAATTTGTATTTGAGAAGCATTCTACGGAGTGCTTGTCTTACTTCTCGTTCACCAGCACTGGTATTTTGCCAACCATCAAAACGAACAAGGCGCACGATTTCGTCAATGTCGTTGACGATGCACTCAACGATCTTCGGCGTTTTGTCATTGCTCACGTCCTGAAAGAGTTCTGTGAGTGCTGCTTTAGCGCGATCTTCTTCATTTTCTGGCGGTGTGTCTTTTTCCGCTTCTAAAAGTTCACGAGCGAGGTCAAGAATCTCTTTGAGAAAAGCAACGCTGTGGATTTGACCTTGTTCGTGGCGTTCTTTCAAAGCTTCGAGGCGTTCGGATAGGGCCTTGAAGCGGGGGTTGCCAATATGATTGCGGAGGCGTTGAGCTACTTTAATCTGAATTTCTTTGGCTTTTCTGTCTGGGTTGGGGCTATCGAGAATGAGTTCTACCAGTTCGCTGTCAAGGATGATCGCTTCGAGGTCGTCACGGATGGTTTCCACTTGGACGTTTTGATGGATGAGTTCGATCGTTTTTGCCCCAAGGGAGTGCCAGATCAGACGGCCCATTCCACTGGTGGGTTGGACAGAGGTGTAGACCTGAGAAAGCCAGCGGTAGTCCGTCTCATAAGAGCTTAGGACAGTGTCCGGTGAAAGAGCCTCCCAGAGCTTGGCGAGATAGCTATAGTCAGTGGCAAAGGCATCACGGACATCGTTATTGGGAAGACAGTCTTGAGCCTCGATCAGTCCTTCATAGCCGGTGAGGGTACGATCGCACCCATGAAAATAGGTCAAGCACTTCTGCACCGCCCCAGGTAGCTGTTTGGCGAGTTCGGTGATGCCGGAAACAACTTTGGCAAAGTCCTGTTCATCAAATTCGAGGGCTTTGGCAACGTCATCGAAAACGCCGAGATAGTCGATGATCAGTCCGTGAGTCTTTTTGTCGCCGTAGGTGCGGTTGGTGCGGCAGATGGCCTGGAGCAGGGTGTGATCCCGTAGGGGTTTATCCAGATACATGGCCTGGAGGATGGGCGCATCAAAGCCGGTGAGGAGTTTGGCGGTAACGATCAGAATTTTCAGTGGGTCGTTGGGGTTGCGGAAACGGTCTAGCAGTTTTTCTTCCTGGTCGCGGGTGC
>RECT01000199.1 GCA_007693875.1 Spirulina sp. DLM2.Bin59 | reverse complement strand
TAGCCGCTGCCCTCACCGCCAGCCTCATGGGGATTTGCCACGGGGTTAATATCCTACCTAACCCATCCCACCGGGAGGAATCCCGGCAATTATTCGCCCGTTGGGCTGGCCAAGACAACACCATTGAACCAGCCATGGCTCTAACTTTAGCCCCAGGGGGCCTCCTTTCACCCCATCGCCCTCGCCCCCTGGTCTCCCAAATCTCCCCCTCACGCCGGCCGATCGATAACGTCCTATGATGCGCTCCCTCACTGACAATCTCCGACAATGGCTCAAAACCCCCCGCCGCCTAGTCCGTGACTCCGGTCGTCCCCACCAGCGGCTGGAATCACGGCCAGCGATTCCCCACCCAATTATGCTCGTCATGATTGGCGTTTCCCTCACCAGTGTGATGGGCTATCGCTTTTATGATCAGCCCCAACTCAAGGAAGGAACCCTCGCCCCCAAAAGCGTTTGGGCCAATGAAGATGCTGAAGTGGTGGATCAGCAACTCACCGATGAACAGCGCAAAGCCGCCCAAACTGGCCTTGTGCAGATTCTGCGGGTGGATACCACGATTACCCAACAAATTAAACAATCCCTTGAGCAATTCTTAACCGGGGTGGATCAAATGCGCGAAACCGCTGGCGCATTACCCTTTGTGGAAGAAGAATTATTGTCTTTATCCAGTCAGCGTTTTTTACGGAGTGCAGCGTCGGAAGATTGGCAGATGGTCTTGAAGACAATCCGCGCCAATAGTCCCAACGTAACGGAAGAAACCAGTGCCCACATTCCCACGCCATCGCCATCGACGCAACCCGTTTCCCTCGTTCCCGATGACCATAGCCCGGAACAGTCTAGCGCCGCGAATCTTTCGATCCAGCAGGCGATTACTGAACTTGAACTTTATCGCCAACAGCAGGGAACCCGCCAACTGGAAACCCTGCTCGAAACTATTGAGGTGGTTCGCCTCGGCTACCAACAGGCCCAAACCCTGCTGACAAACCATGACCCGGAATCAACCCAATATAAATATCAACTAGCCCTCTTGGATGTGCGGGATGAAACCTGGGCCCAAACCCAAACCGGCCTGCGCCAAGCCCTCGATCGGATCATCACCCAAGGCATTCCCCCCGGACTGCCTCTGGAGCTGCGTCAAGGGGCGGCCTTGGCTCAATTGCGTTCAACCGTGCCTGATCGCACACTTCCGATGGGGGTGGAGTTGCTCACGGAACTGCTCCAACCCAACCTCGTGACCGATAAAGATGAAACCAAACGCCGTGCTGAACAAGCTGCGGAAGCAGTGGAGCCGGTGGTTTATCGGGTTGCCGCTGGGGAAATGATTGTCCGGGCTGGCCAAACGATTACCCGCCGGGATTTCATTTTGCTGGATGAGTTTAATGAAAGCCGTCGGGGCGTTGATTGGCGTGGTTTGGGGCAAACTGGCGGTTTGGTGATGGGGAGTATTGGCATTTTTTGGGTGGTAAAACGGCGGTTTAAGGTGCGGCTCCGCTGCCGCGATCGCATTCTGCTGTGCCTCCTTAGCCTCAGCACCCCCTTGATGCTCCATCTCCAACAGAATAATCTCGCCGCAGTGGGGCTATTGGGGAGCAGCTTCTTTAATCCCCCCCTGGCCATTACCCATGTGGGTTTGCTCACGGGTCTCTCGATTTTCACCGCTACCCCTTGGAAAACTTCCGCTCTCGTTTCTTGGGAGACGATTTTTGCGGGGGCGGCGGGGGGATTATTGGCGGCGCTGGTGGCGGGGCGGCTGCGATCGCGGGAAGAATTGGCCCTCCTCGGGGGAATGGTGGGCGTGACCCAGGGGGTGCTGTATTTCGGGATTACGCTGTTTTGGAGTTCCACCGTGGGGGCGGTGTGGGCGGTGGTGTTGCCAGCGGCGGCGGTGTTTGGCCTCGCGGGTTTAGCCTGGTGCATTGTTGCCCTGGGGTTATCCCCCTATTTAGAGCGGCTCTTTGATGTGGTGACGCCGATCCGGTTAGCGGAGTTATCCAACCCCAACCGCCCCCTGCTCAAACGCCTGGCCACGGAAGCCCCCGGCACATTTCAGCACACCCTGTTTGTGGCCTCCCTCGCGGAAGCGGCGGCCCGGGAACTCCATTGCAATGTGGAATTGGTGCGGGCGGGAACCCTCTACCATGACATCGGCAAAATGCACGACCCCCTCGGTTTTATTGAAAACCAAATGGGCGGCCCCAATAAACATGATGAAATTAATAACCCCTGGGAAAGTGCGGAAATTATTAAAAAGCACGTCAGTGAAGGGTTAGTGATCGCCCGCCGTTACAACCTCCCGGAAGCTATTCAGGACTTTATCCCCGAACACCAAGGGACGATCCTGATTTCCTATTTCTATTTCCAAGCCAAACAACGGGCCCAAAGTGAGGGCATTGTGGTGGATGAACCCCAGTTCCGCTATATCGGCCCCATTCCCCAATCCCGCGAAACAGGGATTGTGATGTTAGCGGATGCCTGCGAGGCGGCATTGCGATCGCTCAAAGATGCCACCCCCGAAACCGCCTTAAGTATGGTGAAAAAAATCTTCCGGGCCCGCTGGCAGGATCATCAACTGGATGAATCCGGCCTGCATTGGGAGGAGTTGCCCACCATCGCTGAGGTGTTTGTCCGCGTCTGGCAACAGTACAATCACCAACGCATTGCCTATCCAAAGGGAGCGTTAGATACTCAACAGGTTACAGTCAACCGGTAGGGGCGAAACATCTTGCACCCGCCACAAACATTCCCTATCCCATGGATCTCACCATCACCCCCTTCACCCTCCAAAAACGGGTTCCCCTCACCATTAGCCGGGGAACCACAGCGAGTAATGTGAATCTCTGGATGCGGATTCATGCCGAAGGGATTGAGGGGTGGGGAGAGGCCACGCCTTTTTCTGTGGGGCCGGGGTCGGGGTTAACGACAGCGGCCATCCAGCAAGAATTAACCGCTTTAATTCCCGTTGTTCAGAACTACCATCCCCTAGAACGGCAACGCCTCGCCCCCTGGTTAGCCCCATTATCCACCGCCGCCCGGGCCGCCGTTGATACCGCCCTCCACGATTGGGGCGGTAAATGGGCAGGGCTACCCCTCTGGCAACTGTGGGGCTTGGATCTTGCCCAAATCCCCCCGACCTCTGTCACCATTGGCATTAGCGACCCCCCCACCGCAGCGGCCCGGGTGGCCCAGTGGCAGGCGCAAATCGGGGCCCAGGTATTTAAGGTAAAACTGGGATCGCCCCAAGGGATTGCAGCGGATCAGGCCATGTTCACCGCTGTGCAGGCCGTGGCTCCCGATGGCTCCTTTAGCGTTGATGCCAATGGGGGCTGGGATTTAGAGGGGGCGATCGCCATGGCGGATTGGCTTGCGGATCGGGGCGTGTGCCATTTAGAGCAGCCCCTTGCTGCCGCCAACCGGGGGGATTTTGCAGCGTTATATGGGCGATCGCCCCTCCCCATCTTTGTTGATGAGAGCTGCTTTACTGCCCAGGACATTCCCGATCTTGCCGGTGTTGTTCACGGTATCAATATCAAACTGATGAAGGCCGGCGGGTTAAGTGAAGCCAAGGCGATGATCCATACCGCCCAAAGCCACAACCTGGGGATCATGTACGGCTGCTATAGCGATAGCACCCTCGCCAACACTGCCATGAGCCACCTCGCCCCCTACGCCGACTATATCGACCTCGATAGCCACCTCAACCTCCTCGGGGATCCCTTTCAGGGGGCAAGCCTAGACGCTGCCGGTCGTCTCATCCCCCCCCATCGCCCCGGCCTCGGGATCACCGCCAACAGCCCGCCACCATCTGATGCACCCGTTGCAACAACACCGTCATCGACTCATCGCGATCGGTAATCGTCACCGTCACCCGCTCCCTCAGGGGGTTCAGGCCCGTTGCCTCCCCATGGCGATAATCCAACAGTAAAATCGGCAACTGTTCATAATGGGCCGGCATCGCATCCAAACGTTGGAGCCAGGTCGATTCACAGGATTCCTCATCCACATAAACCACGAGTAAATCGACGGTATTTTGTTGCAGTTGTCGCTTCGCCTCGGGCCAGGATTTGGAGAGGATGGGGCGCAGGCCAGCGGTGTGAAGGTATTGGGTGAGGGCATGGAGGAATGTGGGCTGTTCGCCGGGCTGGCCATGGGGTTTGTGGGGAAAACTATCGCAGGCGACAACAATATTCGACTGCACCGTGATCCCCACAGCGATTTGAATCACTTGAAACAGGGCCGTGATCGTTTGGGGCGTGATGGGGATCAGGCAGGGAAAAACCCGCAGTTGGGGGTATTGATTGGCGATCGCCGTCGTCCCCTTATCCAAGGTCACCAAGGGGCGAGATACCAAAGATTCATAACAGGTGAGCGATCGCAAAAAAGAAGCCATGTGGGGCACATCCCGCCCATCTAACAACAACACATCCGGCTTCCACACCCGCGCCAAAATATCCGCCTGCTCTAGATCATCTGCCTCCAAGAGGCGATAACTAATCTGATGGCCATCGATGGAAGACACCACCGGCTGCCGTAGATTTTCCCCCCCAAACTGCGCCACAAAGGCGGAGTAACCCGTTTCTTGACCTTCAGCACTGGCATTGAGATGAAGCAGCGTTAACGTCCGCATCGCCACCGACGTTGCCTGCAACCGGAGCAAACTCTCCCGGAGAGGGGCCAGCTTAACCGGCAGCGTCAGGAAACCATTGGCCCCATTTTGCTGGGCCAATTGTCGCTCTCCATGGGTAGCGGTGACAAGGACCGGAATCCCTTGGGTGGCGGGATCTGTTTTTAACAGCGTTAACACATCCCATCCTGATAGCAAGGGCAGTAAGGG
>RECT01000406.1 GCA_007693875.1 Spirulina sp. DLM2.Bin59 | reverse complement strand
AGTCCTAAGTCCAAAATCACCAGATCCAGATCGGCCACAGCGGGGTCTGGGGCCTCAAACCTTACTCCTCCAAACCATCCCCAACATTGTGATCAATGGCGATCGCCACAACCGCCTCGCAGGCAACCTCCATTTTTCCGTACCCGGAATTCCCAATAGCGCCATCACCGCCAGAGTAGGCGATCGCCTCGCCATCTCCACCGGCTCCGCCTGCACCTCCGGCGTAGAAACCCCCTCCCATGTTCTCCAGGCAATGCACCTTCCCCCCGAACAAATTGAAGGTGCAATCCGCATCGGTGTAGGGAAATTTACCACCGATGCCGAAATTGAGCGAGCCGCTTGTTTACTTGAGGAGGCGATCGCCCAAATTCGCGATCTCATCTAAGGCGAGATGCACCGTAAAGAACCCGATCACCCCCTGATCCTCAGGCCGTAGTTTTCGTTACAGCAGAATCCTGATCTTTTCGCCACAGTGAACGGATCTTGATACCGTGCTCTGTCACCCTATTATGACCCCTTCCGATTCACCCGAACCAGCAGTATTAGACGATGAAGTCAGCAATGAACCCATCACCCTGGAATCAGACCTGATCTATAAACTCGAAGACCGTCCCCCCCTGATTGAAACCCTCTTCGTCGCCCTGCAACACGTCCTCGCCGTGTTCGTCGGCATCGTCACCCCTCCCTTCATCATCTGCAACACCCTCGAACTAGAAGGCCCAGACACCACCTTCATCATCTCCATGTCCCTGATGATTTCCGGCATCGCCACCTTCATCCAAACCAAACGCATCGGCCCCGTGGGTTCCGGCCTCCTCAGTATCCAAGGCACCAGCTTTGCCTTCCTTGGCCCCATCCTCGCCGCCGGTTTCGCCGCCATCAACAGCGGCCAAACCAAAGAGCAAGCCCTGGGGATCATCTTTGGCCTCTGCTTTTTTGGGGCCTTTGTCGAAATCTTTTTCAGCCAATTTCTCCACCTTGCGCGTAAATTCATCACCCCCCTCGTCACCGGTGTTGTTGTAACGCTCATTGGCTTAACCCTGATTAAAGTGGGGATCGTCAGTGTAGGGGGCGGTGCGCGTCTCGTGGGGACAGAAGACTTTGGCAATGCCCAAAATTTAGGATTAGCCGCCTTGGTGTTAATCGTTATTCTTGTGCTCAATAGTTTTAATAGTCCCTATTTGCGCATGTCGGCCATCGTTGCCGGGCTAGCGGTGGGCTATATTGCCGCCATTCCCATGGGTTTGGTGAACTTTAGTAATCTCAGTAATTTAGCCATCTTTACCGTGCCGATTCCCTTTCGCTATGGGATGGGCTTTAGTTGGAGTGCCTTTATCCCCTTTATTTTCCTCTATTTAATTACCACCATTGAATCCATTGGCGATTTAACGGCGACCTCCGCCATTTCCGGTGAACCCATTCAAGGTAGCCTCTATATGCGTCGCATTAAGGGCGGCGTGTTGGGGGATGGGATTAACTCGTTAATTGCCGCCTGTTTTTCCACATTTCCTAACACAACCTTTAGCCAAAATAACGGCGTAATTCAATTAACCGGCGTGGGGAGTCGCTATGTGGGCTATTTTATCGCGGGGTTTTTGGTGCTGTTGGGGCTGTTCCCCATCGTGTCGGGGGTGGTGCAGGCCATGCCTCAACCGGTGTTAGGGGGTGCAACCATTTTGATGTTTGCCACGGTGGCGGTGGCGGGGGTGAAAATCCTCTCCTGTGTAAATTTAACGAAACGCAACTCAATGATTTTAGCCGTCTCCCTCGGTTTAGGTTTAGGGGTGACGTTTATGCCGGAAATTCTCGATAATACTTCCACATTGGTGAAAAGCATTTTCTCCTCCGGTATTGCCACCGGCGGTTTATCGGCATTGATCTTAAACCTGATCATTCCCGGCCCCAGAGAATAAATCCTTACCCCCATTTAACCCTGGGCATTGCAGCGGTTCCGCCCAGTCGGGGATTCAAATTTCCCCCTCATCGCGAAAACCCGTTAAAACGGGTTCCGGAGTGGGCTTCAGCCCACTTTTGCTATGAGCCAAGAACTTTAGTTCTTGGCGGATCGGGGTTTGGCCAAGGCATCCCCAAAAATCTTGAATTTTGCCTGACGGAATAGGGGCGAAAAATTTTTCGCCCCTACGTCAATTAGGTATCTGATCAAAACCCAGGCGGCAGAGCATGGGGGCGCGTCATGGCGGAGCCATGACACGAGCCAGAAAGGAGGCTAGAGTTCGCCGCGAATTTCCTGGACAATGCCATCACGGACAACTAGCTCAACTTGGAGCTTTTTCACCAAATTGTCCCCCACCGCAACAGTACAAGTGCCATCAATTTGCCCTTGGGCCACTTCCTGCTCCATTTCGACTTTTTGGATTTGGTCGAGTTGTTGCAACAGTTGGTTTTTCCGCTGCTGTAATTCGTTCTTCTTCTGGTTGACTTGGTTTTGGATGGCTTCGATTTGCTGGAGGGCTTGGGGATTGGTCAAGGCAACACCCTGTTTTTGGACTTCGGCGATCGCCCGCTGCCCTTGCATATCAATATCCTGAATCTGCTGATCAATCTGCGTGCTTTGGACTTGCAGTTGCTCCGTGACTTCTTCCTTCCAACGGGGAGTCACGATAACTTTCAGGACAACGGGGCGTTTAATCGTAAGTTCGGTGGCCATGACGAATTGAATTCCTCTCGGTTGCAGTATTTGTAAATCAATCACTCAAACATCCCGTCAATGATAGCGTGATACCGCTCGGTGATCACCGGACGGCGCATCTTGAGGGTTTGGGTGAGCATCCCATTGTCAGCACTAAAGGGTTCGAGGAGCAACCGAAAAACGGCGATCTGATCATTGCGGCTGTAGCCGGGGCGGCTCCGCACTCGCTCCCGCAATTCTTGGCTAAACAGGGCGTGGATTTTCGGATCATCCAGGTCATGGCGATCCGTAATGGGGCCCTCATCGCCCTCCTCCAAGATCGGCACCTTCAGGTTAAGCTGCTGGGCCTCCACCCATTGCGCTAAGGCCTCAAAGTTCGGCACAATCAAGGCTCCTAACGCCTTTTGGTCTTGGCCCACGAGCATAATCTGGTCAATATAGGGGCTTTGGACACAGACATCCTCAACGGGTTGGGGTTCGACATTTTCCCCATTGGTGAGAACAATCGTATCCTTAAGCCGTCCCGTTAACACCAGATGGCCGCCATGGGTGAGCATCCCCAAATCGCCACTGTCAAACCAGCCTTCGGGATCAATGGCCTTGGCGGTGGCTTCCGGCTTTTTATAGTAACCCTGCATGACTTGGGGGCCACGGATCAGCACTAAACCCTGTTGCCGTTCCGGGAGGGTTTGGCGGGTTTCGGGATCAACGATGCGGATTTCCGTTTGGGGTAGGGGCAGGCCCGCTGAACCTCGCAAATTCCGCGTTAAACTCCGCACCGTGGCAATGGGGGCGGTTTCCGTTAAGCCATAGCCAACAATCACCGGCACATTGAGAATTTCATAAAATAAATCAATGTGACGGGCTAAAGAGCCGCCCCCGCTGACGAAATATTTCACACAGCCGCCGGTAGCAGCACGGACTTTTTTGTAAACGAGGCGATCGCCTAACCCATGGAGGGGTCCTAACAGCATCGCTTTAATTTTCGCCTTGGTGCGATCGCCCCCGCTGGGATTGGGCTGCAACAGTTCGCAATCTGTGGCAATGCGCCGGGCTTTGACATACTTTTCGGAGAGATTCAAAAAGAAGTGAATTAACTTTTGCTGACCGGCAGACTTTTCGCGAAAGTTTTTCTGTACCCCTTCATAGATGGATTGCCAGAGACGGGGAACCCCCACCATAAAATGAGGTTGAAAAATCTTCAAATCTTCTTTAAAAAAGCGAATACTGGTGTAGATTTGGGTGCAGCCATTGGCAAAGAGGAAATATTCCACACTGCGCTCGTAGGAATGCCAACTGGGGAGAATGGAGAGGACGCGATCGCCTGGTGTCGGTTGGATCACCGTCTGTGCCCCCACCACTTGATGAAGCAAATTACCATGGGTGAGCATCACCCCTTTGGGCTGGCCCGTCGTGCCGGAGGTATAAAGGAGCGTTGCTAAATCGCTTTTAGTCAAGGGAACAGGGCTTAAGGCTGTTTCTTTTCCCAAAGCCAGCAGTTGGGAAAAATTGAGCAGTTTTTCAAAGCCAGAATCTTCTGGGGTTTCCTCAGAAAGCAACACCACAAAGGCAACAGTGAGATCGTCAATTTCGGGCCGGAGTTTTTGCAACGTCGCCCAATCCTGAACAATCAGCGCCACACTATCACTATCGTTGTAAATATAGAGGAGTTCATGGCGATCGGCTTGGGAGGAGCGCACGGCGTTGGCGGCTCCCGCTGCCATAATCCCCTGATCGGCAATTAACCAGCGGGGGCTATTGTCGGAAAATTGGGCAATTTTGTCCCCTGGCTTTAATCCCAAGGCTTGCAAACCGGCGGCAAATTGCTCAATGGCTTGGCGGAGTTCTCGGTATGTATATTTACTGGGGGGACTGCTGTGGGGGTCATGGAGGGCGAGGATATCGGCGTGTTTTTGGCAGGTTTGCGCCCAGACTTCCACAAGGGCTTGAGCGTTTTCGTAGTCGGATCTGTGCATAGGGTTAATGATGGTTGCGTTCACTATTGCGGCCATCTTACCCCAGAATTTTTACGGATCCAGCAGCACTTTGTGCCACTCGGTGGGGGTGCATTCCCTCATCCCCCTGCCCCTTCTCCCAAAAAGGGCGTAGCTTGCTTCCCGCAGGGTAGGGGAGCCAGATTGAAAGTCCCCTACTTGGTAGGGGGATTTAGGGTGAGGGAGCAGGAGCGACGGGCCGAT
>RECT01000404.1 GCA_007693875.1 Spirulina sp. DLM2.Bin59 | reverse complement strand
ATTTAGGCATCGTTCCTCCCGGTGCAACGACATTCGATCTCAGCTTTTTAGTGCCACCGAACTACACAAATATTGGCCCCATTGACCATACAACGACTCTAACCTACACCAACAATCCCAATCCGGATCAACCCATTCAAGGTGTTGTAGAGACTCGTTTACTCAATGCTGATCTGATCACGACAAAAACAAAGCTAGAATCGGGAACATTGGGCGAATATACCTATCAAATTAAGACTTACAACAATGGCAATGATCCCGCAGTGAATGTGCGGATTACCGATGAAATCCCCGCTGGGGTGACGGTGCTCAATATTTCTCATGGTGGGAGGCAGGAAGGAAACTTAATTATTTGGGATGTGCCTAATTTAGAGGTTGGGGAACAGTTCGCTCGTCTGTTTACTGTCACCTTGCGATTGGATACGCCGGGAGTCTATACCAATATTGCCCGCAGTACCTCAGACACCTTTGATCCTAATTCTAGTAATAATGATGGTTCAAGTAGCAGTGCAGTGGTTACAACTGAGGTGGTTGTTGAACCCGATCCCGATCCTGATCCTGATCCAGACCCTGATCCTGTGGTACTGCCAAAACTGAATTTAATTGCAAAAGATGGCCCTGAACGGTTTAATCCGGGGCAATTGTTTACCTATACAGTGGTTCTCGATAATGACGGGGATGCAGATGCGTTGAATGTGATGTTAGATAATCCGTTGTTCCGTAGCCTCGGTTTTGAATTTCAACCTTCAGACATTTGTCCAACGTTGCCCTGCTCCCTGGGGAATTTGCCCAGAGGGACGAAAACATTCCCGTTAACCTTTCGGGTTCCGGATACCTACAATAATCCGGGAATCTTAACCTATCCCACCGTTGTCAACTATAATCAGACCCCCAATGATGCCCAACCGATGAATCTCAATGCTTCCCTCGCCGCTACATTGCCAGTGGCAGATCTGGAAACCAACATGGATAGGGTTGAGTTAACGCCTAATGAGCAAAAGCTAAAACTGAACACCACTAACCTCGGCAAAGATGCGGCGGAGAATGTGAATGTGGTGGTTGAACTTCCCGATGGGTTAGAAGTTTTGGAAATTTCATCAGGGGGGCAACGGGTGGGCAATACGATTGTTTGGCCTGCTGGTGAATTGCTGCCCAACCAATCTGTTGAGCATTATGTGCGAGTGGCCATTAATGATCCAGAAGCAGGAGAATCTTTTGCAGTTGCTCGCAGTAGTTCAGATACTTTTGATCCTAACCCGAGTAATAATAATGGGACGCAGGATAATGCGCGGAAACCGATCACGAGCCCCGTTGTTCAAGAACCTACAGATGTAGCAGTGGAAATTATTCCTCCTCCTACTTTCCGGCCGGGGGAAATTGTGCCATTTACCTATGTGATTAGTAATCTTGGTCAGGCTTTGGGGCGGAATTTGCGATTTAAAACTACTCCGATTCCGGGGTTGCAATTTTTGCGTCAAGAGGGGGATGATTGTACCCCGGTTTTTGATTGTGATTTGGGGGATTTGCCTCTGGGTGAAAGTCGCAAGATTACAATTTTCTATCAAGTTCCTGAAGACTTTACGGGGACAAGCTTGGAGACTTCGGCAACGGTGACGCTGGATAATGATCAGAACCTGACGAATAATGAGGTGAGCCGTTCCATTCCCCTCCAAACCGGGGAACCCAACCTTGAACTGCTGAAGCGGATCACGAATGTATGGCGCAATGGTGTGAGCTTGGGGGGCATAAATTTTGAGCAAGTGGTTTCCCCGCCCCCGGGGACGAATGGCACCAATGGCGCGGCAACGCCTTGGCAGCCGGTGGGGGTGATCACGATTCCTCCCAGTATGACGCTGGAAAGTGGGGATGTGATTGAATACACGCTCTATCTCCGCTCTAGCGGTGCGGTGGCGGTGGAGAATGTGCAAGTTTGCGATCTGATTCCCAACCAAACCACGTTTGTCCGGGATAGTTTTGGAGCGGGACAGGGGATGCGGTTGGTTTTGGGGGATGAGGTGCGGCTTTTGAGCAATGGGGCCGATGGCGACGGCCGCTATATTGCCCCCCTCAATCCCGTAGCAGCCCCCTGTCAAAATCCCAATAATCCCAACGGGGCGATCTGGGTGGAGGGGTTGACGTTGGAGCCGGGGGCAACGGGGACAATTCAATTCCGGGTACGGTTGGATTGAGTCCCCAAGCGTTTGCTGCGGAATTAGCCTATACTAAACTTAATATTTCTTAACATTTAAGCCCCCATGGTTTTACCCGCAATCAGTAGCGCGATCATGATTACCACGTTTTTTGCGATCGCCACCGGTTTCATTTTTAAAGACGTACTGGAATACCAAGTCGATTATTGGTACGCCCACCGCCAAACCCAAGACCGCATCAACTACAAAACCCCATCGGGAACCCTCGCCTACCTCCTGATGACGATTTTTCTCACCCTCTTCATGGGGGAATGCCTCTCGGTGTTTAAAATTGGCCTGGTGTTTGCCTCCGGTATCGCCGTCTTAGTCGTCATTCCCACAGCGGCATTGATCTGGGTGCAACTGGGTTCCATGCTGACCCTCCTCGTCTCCGGCGGATCCGCCGCCATTGACATCGATGCCTTTGAGGCAGCCCCCCCGCAGAAAAGCTAAATCGGCAGCTTTTTAATATCCTTATTCGACCCCAACACCACCATCGCCGCCCCTTTTTTCAAGCGTTGATCCGGTAGGGGGTTGATTTGGAATGTTTCCTCATCCTCCGCCACCGCCAACAGCGTCAAACCGTAATGACTCCGCAGTTGAATCTGGGCGATGGTTTTGCCATCAAATTCATCGGGAACGAGTACCTCAACAATGCTGTGGTTAGGGTCAAGGTCAAAACGATCTAGAATCGCTGGTTTGGTCAGCGTATAGGCCAAAGCACAGCCCGCCTCATACTCTGGAAACACCACCTGATCCGCCCCCACCCGCTCCAACAGCTTGCCGTGAATTTGGGAAGATGCCTTTGCTACCACATGGGAAACGCCCCCCTCTTTAACGTTCAATGTCGTAATAATGCTTTCCTGCACATAATTGCCGATCGCCACCACCACCGTATCGAACTCATAAATCCCTGCTTCCTTGAGCGCAATGGGTTCGGTGGAGTCCAGGCGAATCGTGTGGGTGGCAATTTTCTCATTGAGGGCAGAGGCCACTAATTTTTCATCAATATCCGTCCCCAGCACCTCATAACCCATGTTATAAAGGGAGACCGCCACCGCCCGCCCAAAGCGTCCTAAACCAATGACAGCAAATTGGCGATTATCGCGGCGCAGACTGGAGAGAAACTTTAAGGAGCGGAGGTTCATCATCGGAAGGAAAATCAGGTTTTCCCTCACTGTAAACCAAAGTGGGGTTGACATTCTCCCGATGTGCCCAAATGCGTTGTGGGGGAGGGGCGATCGCCCTTAGCCTCCATCCGTCAACCATTGACTCCAAGAATCGAAAGGTTAGAATAGAGGAAATTCTTCCCTCAGATTTAATTTCAGTCCTCGAAATCAGGGATTATATCTAGCGCATCTGCTGGCGTTTCGCGCCAGTAGCGCTTTGTGATGTTGCACAGCTACCAATTGATCATGAGTGGGAAGGGTAAGGAAAAACGGAATAGCATCAGGTTGGGGTTGGCAATCTTGGCTTGTGTCCTGACGTTACTTTGGGGAATGGCCAATGGCACAGCGGTGGAAATCCGCAACACCGCCACAGCCCAGGGGGATGACCTGCCGGCGGTGGTGACATCCAACAGCACCAGTTTCACCGCTGCCCCGGCTCAATTGGAATTAATTAAGACCGCTGACCGGGCCGCTGCCGAGCCAGGGGATACTGCCGTTTATCGACTAATTTTGCGCAATGTTGGTTCCTCAGGGGCGGAAAATATTACCATTACTGACCAATTGCCCCTAGGGGTTAACTTCCTGGAAGCTTCGGTGCAGGGCGTTCTCACCCAAGGCGGCCAGGGCAATCCCGTTCAGCTTGCTGTCACCCGTGAGCAACGCCTGATCACGTTTCGCCATGGGCAACTTCCCGCCCGGGCGACCCTCACCATTGTTTACGCGGCGTTAATTACCCCCGATGCGGTGCGGGGCAATGGCCGCAATGTGGCCCAAGAGAGCCGCAGCAATATGGCCAGCTATGTCATGGCGATCCGGCCGGGGATTCTGGCGGATTGTGGCACGCTCATTGGTCGGGTGTTTGAGGATCGCAATTTTGATGGGGAGCAACAACCGGGAGAGCCAGGGATACCAGGGGCGATCGTTTTCCTCAACAACGGCAATCGGATCACAACGGATCAACAGGGTTTGTTTTCCATGGCTAATGTGTTGGCCGGCCATCATCTGGGGACGTTGGATCTGAGCAGTATTCCCGGCTATACCTTAGCTCCGAATCATTATGTTTTGGAGCGCAATAGTCTGGCCCGTTGGGTGCGTTTGGAGCCGGGTGGATTGGCCCGCATGAATTTTGCTGTGATGCCCCTCCCTGAATCTGCCACAACCTTGGAACCATGAACGATCGCCACTTTTCCCCTGCTCTACCTTGGCTCTGTTTAACCCGGACGCTCCCGATCTTATTTTTGGGGGGAGTTTTGCCGTTGCTCACCCCTCCAGCATGGGCAGAGGAGGGGGCCGATCTGGGGACGAGTCCGGGAGAAGAATCTCTCACCCCCACCGCCCCGCCGGTAGGGGCGAAAAATCTTTCGCCCTCTCCATCACCCCCAGTTAAATCGGAACCGAAAACGATTTCCACGCCCCCATCACCGGCCCCCGTGGCAAAAACACCGCCGCCACCACCACCGGCTCCCGTGGTGAAAACACCGCCCCCACCGCCACCGGCTCCTGTGG
>RECT01000403.1 GCA_007693875.1 Spirulina sp. DLM2.Bin59 | reverse complement strand
CTATTCGTCTGGGCTATCGATGCCGACGTTCTTTGTTCATGTTTAAATCAACGCTTTTCACCATCGGGGCGACCCTTGCCCTGGCCCTATCCCCAGGGCTAACCATGGGAGCCGTTGCCTCTGCCGCCGCAACGATTCAACTGGCTCAAGCTGACCCCAATCTTTTAGACGCCCTCAATCGCGCCCTTGACCATAACCCGGATAATCTCCGGGCCTACCAAAGCCGGGGACTGGTTTGGGTGGAGCAGGGGGAATATGAGCAGGCGATCGCCGACTTCTCCCAAGTGATCCGCCTTGATCCTGATCATGCCGAAGCCTATCGCTACCGAGGCACGTCTTATTTTTGGCTGCGGGATTATCCGGCGGCCTTGGCAGATTTTGATCGGGCCATTGCCCAAGGCCCAGATTTAGCCGTGGTTTATTTCAACCGGGGCTATGTGCGGCGGGCCTTGGGGGATTTTGCCGGGGCGATCGCCGATTTTCGCCAAGGGGTGCATCTTGCAGAACTTGAAGGTAAACCGGATACGGTGGCCGCTGCCGTTGCGATTATTGAGGATTTAGTGGCGTTGCCGGGGTTGGATCTGGCGAGGCTTTTGGAGCGGGGGGTGGGGAAGATTGATGGGGGGGATTATTTGGGGGCGATCGCTGACCTCAACGAAGTGATTCGCCGTGATTCGACCCAAGGGATGGCTTACCAAGAGCGGGGCCGGGCTTGGATGGGGTTGGGGGATCCTGAAGCGGCCCTTGCGGACTTTACCGAGGCGATTACTTTCGATCCTAATGCGATCGCCTATCAAGAACGGGGCAAGGCCTACCTGAGCCTCGATCAGTTTGAGGCGGCCCTTGAGGATTTCAACCAAGCCTTAGCCCTAGATGCCACGCTGGCGGAAAGTTATTATCAGCGGGGTTTGGTGCAGATTGAACAGGGAGCCTATGGGGAGGCGATCGCCAATTTTAACCAAGCCATCACCCTCGATCCCCAATGGGGGCGGGCCTATGGGGGGCGGGGTTTGGCTCGGTATCATTTGGGGGCAAGGGAGGAGGCGATCGCTGATCTGGAGCGGGCCAATGCGTTATTTACTGAGGCTGAAGATTTTGCCGGACTACAGCAAACGTTAATGTTGTTGGAAGTGATTCAGGATGAGGATTGATTGACCCATGGGGGAGGGCGAAATGAGCGAAATGAGCGAAATGGGGAGGGCGAAAAATTTTTCGCCCCTACAGTGCCATGGTTCTGCCCAGTAACGAGGGGGAGAAATTTGCGGTTATTCATCCTCAAAGCGATAACCTAAACCGATTACGGTTTTAATAAATTGCGGTTGGGAGGGATCAAATTCAACTTTTTTGCGCAACCGGCCCACATGGGTATCCACCACCCGCTCATCACCAAAAAAATCATTGCCCCATAACTTCTCAATCAACTGCGGCCGCGTCCATACTCGCCCCGGATAACTCATAAATACTGCCAACAAATTAAACTCAAAAGCCGTCAGCTCCAGCACTTCATCCCCTTGATCTGGATGGTGGCGGGTGGCAATATGTTGATCTAAATCTAAGGTGAAATGGGGGGTTTGGTGGAGGCGGTTTTTTTCCCCCCGCAGGCTGCGGCGCAACAGGGCCCGCACCCGTGCCACCAACTCACGGGGGCTAAAGGGTTTAACGAGATAATCATCAGCCCCCGTCGAAAGACCAATGACGCGATCAATTTCCTCACTGCGAGCCGTCAACATCAAAATGTAGGGGTCTTTAATGTTGGCCATTTGCCGCACCCTGGTACAGACCTCCAAACCATCCAAACCCGGCAACATCAGATCCAAAATAATTAAATCCGGGGGATGTTCCGTAATGCGCTGGAGGGCTTGGAGACCATCGAGGGCGCGATCACAGCTAAACCCCTCCCGCGTTAACGTGTCGTGGAGGAGTTGAGCAATTTCGGTGTTATCTTCGACGATCAGGATCTGCATGATTGGGGGCAGGGAATCCTGGGTGAGGGGAATGGGGAACAGGCAACGGATTAGTCTAGGGTGACGGCATCAACATTCACCGTTGCTGCTTGGTGATCCCCTAAATCTGGACTGACCCCCTCAGCTTTTTTGGTTTTAGCAAAATCCAAGACCATTTGCGATACTTCCGAAATTAAGAGCGTCAGGATCATCAGATCATCGATCTGGCCGACGATGGGGATAAAGTCCGGGGCAATGTCGATGGGGCTGATGAGATAGACCAAACTGCCGAGGATCACCCACCAGCGATATTGGGGATTGCGGAGGGTGGAGCGATACCAGTCGTAGAGGGCCTTGGGGGAAAAGCTCATGGTGTTTTGGGGTTCAGGATAATTTGATTGTCGCAAATTTAGCCCCTGGAGAGAGGGGGCAATTGCGCTGTTGGAGGCGGGGATTTCCTCACCTAGCCGGTTCGGGAATGGGTTGGGGCGTGGTGGGACGGGTAGCGATCGCCAACTGTACCCCCGGCAACTGCCGTAACTGATCCATCACCCCCACCACCTGGCCATGGGGGACGGTGGTATCCGCATTGAGCAGCACCGTTAGGGGTTGGTTGGGTTGGAGTTGGCCGCGAATATTGGTGATCAATTCCGGCAATGTCACCGGAGTTTGGTTAAAAAAGATCTGGCCATCGGCCCGCAGGCTGACTGTTACCGGCGGGACGGGTTGGGCTTGGGATGTTTCAGCTTCGGGCAAATCCACCGGCATCCCCGTCAACCGGGCCAGTTGCACCGTCGCCAAAATCACAAAGGCGAGGATCACAAAAATCACATCAATCATCGAAATCAGATTGAGGCTCAGGGGTGGCTCAGATTCATCGGGGAAGCGCATCGTTAGGATCGATTAAACATTAAAGCGGAACAGCATCACATCGCCCTCTTGGACAATATATTCCTTGCCCTCACTGCGCACCAGACCCTTTTCCTTCGCTGTCCCCATGGAGCCAGTAGCCACTAAATCGCCATAACTGACGGTTTCGGCACGAATAAAGCCCCGCTCAAAATCCGTATGGATCACGCCAGCGGCTTGGGGGGCCGTCATGCCCGCCCGAATTGTCCAAGCGCGGGTTTCTGGTTCGCCAGTGGTGAGATAGGTACGCAGACCCAACAATTCATAGGTGGCGGTGATTAGGGATTTTAACCCCCCTTCTGTCACCCCCAAGGCTTCGAGGAAATCAGCCCGATCCTCCGGGGCCAGCTCCACCAGTTCCGATTCCACCTGGGCGGAAATAATCACCACCTTGGCATTTTCCGTCGCCGCCACCCCTCGCACCGCTTCCACCCAAGCATTGCCCGCCGCGAGATCATCTTCGGTGACATTGGTGGCATAGATCACCGGTTTGCGAGTGAGCAGCCCTAGGGTTTTAATCATCTCAGCGGCCTCCTCATCGAGATCCACCAGACGAGCAGATTGGCCCGCATCGAGGGCCTTGTAGAGGGTTTGCAGAATTTCTAATTCAGCTTGGGCTTCTTTATTGGCCCGGGCTTGCTTCCGTACCCGATCCATCCGCCGTTCAACTTGGGCCAGATCCGCCAGGGCCAGTTCTAAATTAATAATTTCCATATCCCGCACCGGGTCAACGGAGCCGGCCACATGGATAATATCCTCATCATCAAAACACCGCACCACATGGACGATCGCATCCACTTCGCGAATATTCGCCAAGAATTGATTCCCTAACCCCTCTCCTTGGCTTGCGCCCTTCACCAAACCGGCAATATCGACAAATTCAATCCGGGTGGGGACAATTTGCTTAGATTTAGAGATATCCGCTAAAACTTGCAATCGTTCATCAGGGACAGCCACCACCCCCACATTGGGTTCAATGGTGCAAAAGGGAAAGTTAGCGGCATCGGCTTTGGCGTTGGCCACGAGGGCGTTAAACAGGGTGGATTTGCCCACGTTGGGCAGGCCCACAATTCCGGCTCTGAGCATAGGAGGGGTTGAGTGATTAGCAATTGATCACTATATCATTGTGGGCGATTAGGTTTAACGTACTATCCCTAACCCGCAGGGGCGAGAAAGGTTGCGCCCGCCCTGCTAACTTCGCCCCCCAGAATTTGGTCCTGCGGTCAGGATGGGAATTTTTATTGCATGAGCGTAGAGGGGGAACCGAGTTTGCTAGTTTAACAGGTGATGGAGATCGCCTCTGGCGAACCATTGGCTTATAGATTGGTGATGATCAATGGCAGTAAAGCGCCCTGCTGATTTTCTGATTTTGGTGGTAGACGACCTGAGTTATAACCTCAAGGTCGTGGGTAAAATCTTAGACCATGCAGGTTATCGGGTGATGATGGCAAGTAGTGGGGAAGAGGCGATCGCCTACGTTGATCAGACCCCACCGGATATGATTTTGCTTGACCTGATGATGCCGAAAATGAGCGGCATCCAGGTCTGCGAAGTCCTGAAAGCTAACCCGGTTTGGGCAGAAATTCCCGTTATTTTTCTCACCGCTAGCCATGCGAAGGAAGATGTGATTGCGGCCTTTGAGGTGGGGGCGGTGGATTATGTCACCAAACCGTTTATTCAACCGGAAATCCTGGCCCGCATCGCCAACCACCTCCACCTTCAGGTTGCCCAGGCCTCCCTCAAGGCTCAAAACCGCAATCTCAAAATTCTGCACCATCTCGACACGCAATCCTATACCTCCGTAACCGCGATTTTTGATGCCTATTTAAGGGCGGGGTGTCAAATGCTTCGCCTCTCCTCTGGTATGGTTTGCACCATGGAGGATAAGGAGAAAGATGACCCCAATCCACTGCCCGTGATTGTCGTGGCCTGCTATCCGCAAAATTGTCAGCCAGGGGTGGGGGAACAGGTTGCTTCCCCTTGTTTAGGGCAGACTGTTGTGCAATTTGGCAAAACCATCGCCGCCCACCAACTCACT
>RECT01000243.1 GCA_007693875.1 Spirulina sp. DLM2.Bin59 | reverse complement strand
GACCCGCCAGGAGAATTGATATAGAGATAGATCGGCTTGCCGGAATCCTCAGAATCCAGGTAAAGCATGATCGCAATGATCTGATTTGCCAAACTATCGTTGACCTCACGGCCGAGGAAAATGATCCGCTCCCGGTAGAGGCGATCGTAAATATTGATCCAGTCCGAATAGGGCTGGCCAGGCATTTGATAGGGAACCTTGGGAACACCGATAGGCATGGTAACTGAAGGGGTAGGGGTGGATGGATTCGTTTAGAGAACAGCGGGAATCGCCTTGGGCAAATCTTTAGAACTTTCTAAGACCTTATCGATAATGCCGTAGTCCCGGGCCTGCACTGGGGTCATGTAGAGCATCCGGTCGGTATCTTTTTCGAGCCGCTCGATGGGCTGCCCCGTATTTTTGGAAAAAATTTCCATCATGGCCCGTTTGTTATTCAAAACTTCTTTAGCCCGAATTTGAATATCTGAGGCTTGCCCTTGGGTGCCTTGACGGGGTTGGTGCATGATGATCGTTGAGTGGGCGAGGCTGGTGCGATGGCCCTTAGTGCCTGAGGAAAGGATCATCGCCGCCGTTCCCATCGCCTGCCCAATACAAATGGTGTGAATCGGGGGCTTGATGTAGTTCATGGTGTCGCAGATGGCAAAGGCCTCGGTTTCAAAACCGATGGAATCGCCACCATACCAAGAGGTTCCCGTCGAGTTGATGTACATAAAGATCGGTTTTTCGGGATCATCGAACTGAAGATAGAGCAGTTGGGCGATGATTAACTCGGTCACATCAAGGCCGATCTGGTTTTTATATTCGTCGGAGGAGACGAGGGGCAGACCGAGATAGATAATCCGCTCCTTGAGTAACAAAGAGGGGAGGTCTGGGGGGGGAGTACGGTAGGAACCGCCGCCTCGATAGGGGGCTTGGACGGCCTGGATGGGTAAGTTCATATCAGCAAAATGATCTTGTTGAAGGCGATCGCCACAGTGCAAAGGGTCTTTGTTAAGGACTGTTTAGGCATTTTAACGTATTTCCGGGGGTTAGCTAGGGCGGGGAATTGCCCCTTAACCGAACCGCCACAACTCTAAAATCTTCCTTGCGGTTTGGGGGTCTGGGGATGAACCCCGATAGGATCAGCTCTAGGGGTAGGGGATGTGGGGAATTATGGATAGGCCTCATAACCCTAAACTTTTGTACTAGGGGGCAAACCTATGAATTCCGTACTGATCCAAAATGGCCGCATCATCACCGCCACCGATGACTATGTGGGGGATATCCTCATCCGCGATGGCGTGATTGAGACGATCGGCCGTAATCTCCCGGCGGAAAATGCCGAAATCCACGACGCAACAGATTTGTTGGTTTTTCCCGGCGGCATTGATGCCCATGTTCACATGGAAACCCCCATGGGCAATGGGGTTTATACCTGCGATACCTTTGAATCCGGCACAATTTCCGCCGCCTTCGGAGGCACAACGACGATCATTGATTTTGCCCAACAGTTCCACGACGACAGCCCCAAGGCTGCCCTCGATCGCCGCCTCGCCGCCGCTGCCCCCCAATGCTGTGTAGACTATGCCTTTCATGTCATCCTCACCGATGTGAACCCCAGTTCTTTAGGGGAACTGCCGGATTTAATCAACAACGATGGCGTTTCCAGCTTTAAGCTCTACATGGCCTATCCCGGTGTGTTAATGGTGGATGATGCTGCCATTTTTAAAACGATGCGCAAAGCCGGGAGCCATGGGGGGATGGCGCTCCTCCATGCGGAAAATGGGCTGGTGATTCAGGCACTCATTGAGGAGGCGTTAGAGGAGGGCAATACTTCGCCAAAATTCCACCAGATGACCCGCCCCAGTTTAATGGAGGGGGAGGCGGCCCATCGGGTGATCCGGATTGCAGAATTAGCAGAAGTGCCGGTGTATATTGTCCATCTTTCGGCGGAGGAGGCTTTAGCGGCGGTGGTGGAAGCCCGAGATCGCGGTATTCATGCCTTTGCCGAAACCTGCCCCCATTATCTATTTTTGGATCATTCCGAATACGATCGCCCCGATTTTGAAGCCGCTAAATATGTCATGACTCCCCCATTGCGGGATCACCATTGCCAGCACGCCCTCTGGCGGGGGTTAAGGTTTGATGATCTGCAATTGGTGGCGACGGATCACTGTCCCTTCTGTTTTAATGAAAATCCCCTAGGGATTTTGAAATCCAAGCAGTACGGCCGGGAAAATTTCAACAAAATTCCCAACGGTGCGCCGGGGGTAGAATTGCGGCTCACACTCCTTTACGATGGTGGCGTGCGGACGGGACGGATTAACCTCAATCGCTTTGTGCAACTGACGGCAACGGCTCCCGCGAAAATGTTTGGTTTGTTCCCCCGGAAGGGGGCGATCGCCCCTGGCAGTGATGCCGATTTGGTACTCTTCGATCCCAACGCTACCCACCGCATTAGTGCCAGCAATCATCATTCTTTGGTGGATTATTCCCTGTTTGAAGGGCGAGAGGTGACGGGGAAAGTGCAAAAAGTATTCCTACGGGGCCGCTGTATTGTCGATGGGGAGCAGTGGTTAGGGAAGCCGGGGATGGGGGAATATTTGCCGCGCAAAGCATCGGGGCGGGTGCTTTAGGGCTGAGGGTGATCCCTAGGATTGGCATGGGGGCGAAAAATTTTTCGCCCCTACGGTGGTTATTGGGGGCGAAAGATTTTTCGCCCCTACGGTTATTGGGAACGCAACGTTTTTCGCCCCTAGGTTAGCCTTCTGGGGCCTCTTCCTGTTTTTCTGCCTTGGGGGCCGGTTTTTTAGGGCGAAAGGTTGACCAAAGAATGCCGATCCCTGTGGAGAGCATGAATAACGCCCCCAAACCATTAAGCAACACATACACCGGCTCTAACCAGGAGCCTAAATATTCCCCCTCATGCACCACCATCAACCAATGCACCTGATCGCGGGATAAACCGAACCAACTTTTCCCCAGGCGGTAGCTCACACCGGTAAGGATTGTCACCATCAGGGGCAGGATGATAATGGGGGCGATCGCCCGGTGTAGATTTCGCAACGTGCGTCCGATAGCCATAATGGGGAAAGAGAAAAAGCCAATGGCCCTCATTTTGTCCCAATCTTGGCCAACCAGACAAGCCCGGCCACCCCATCCCTATCCTATCGATGACAATCCCTATGCAACTCTATACCAATCGCCTTTCTAATAATGGCCGCCGCGTCCATGTTGCCCTGCTGGAAAAGGGCATCGATGCGGAAATTGTGCCGGTGCAACTCAATGGCGATCAACTCACCCCCGAATTTTTAGCCATGAACCCCTTTCATCATGTGCCGGTGTTGGTGGATGACGGTTTTACCGTGATTGAATCCCTGGCGATTTTGGACTATATCGAGGCTCAATACCCCACGCCGCCGCTGATGCCCACGGAGCCAAAGGCGATCGCCCGCGTCCGGATGATTGAAATGGTACAGGTTCACGAAATGACCCCCTTGATGTATCCCCAACTCAAGGCCAAAGTGGGCATTGAGGTTCCCGCTGAAGTTCTCGAACAAACCACAACAAAAATGGCCACGGTGTTGCAATTCCACGAACAGCACCTAGGGGAGGATTTCTTTGTACCGGGTCAATTCACCTTTGCCGATATCGTCGCCGGAGTTTCGATCACAATCCTTGATGCCTTCCTCGGCGTGGATTTGACCCCCTACCCGCGAATCTCCGCCTGGTACGATCGCCTCTCCAGCCGCCCCAGTTGGGAAGCCACCCAACCCACCCCCATGGAGGTGATGGCCTTTCTGCCCCGGATTCGCACCGCCCTCCAACGGCACGGTTAAGCATGGCTCCGTTGCGGGCGATGGTACGGTGGGGGGCGATCGCCCTCCTGGCCGTGCTCCTGCTCACCTATCGGAGCCGCCCCGAAATCACCGTTTTTCACATCCACAGCCCCCGGCCTCATTCCCTCGGCGCGGAAATATCACAATTCATAACGACAGCGGCTGAAAATCCCTAAAGTGGCTCGATCCTTAAGAAGAATTACGGGATTTCACCCAAAGGAATGACCCATGGCAGATACGATTGTTCAGCTTGTTGATGCCTTACCCGGCGACAATATTACCGTTAAGGTTTTGAAGGCGATCGATTTGATTGCTCCCGGCCAGTGGGACAATATCACCAGTTTCGATGCAATGATTCAAGGGGTGACGGGGGAAACCAACCCCAGCCGCATCGCCCGGATTCGCGATCGCGCCCAGGCCCTTTATCTGGATAATCAACAGCCCTACCAAGGCACAGTCCGACTCTATCAAGCCATTGATAAAGCCGATTTTGCCATGGCCGCCGCTGCGATCGCCAATAAGGTGGGGGAAAAAATCAGCTTTCTCGGCTTTTTAAACAACGTCACCCCCAAACCCGATACCCTCCAAAGTATCGATCTAGTGCTCAAGGTGGCGGTGGAGTTACTGGCCTTTTGCCGCCTCAATAAACTCGAACCCAATCCCGCCCTCTTTGTCCAAGCCCTCAGCAACAACTACCAAGGTGCTGCTCAGATCCGCATGGCCAGCTTGGTTTGTATTGATGCCCTCTTACCCTTGGGGACGGACTTTCTCACTAAAATCCACGAACTCACCCAATCCGCAGACACGAGCATCATCACCCAAAACCCCCTGTTTTTAGCAGTAAACCAGTACCTGCCGGGCAATAGCCCCCAGGATAAGGTGGGGTTTGTGAACCAAAGTTTTACCGCCATTGAGGGGTGGATGAGCGGGTTTGTCAGTAAAACCGGGATTACCCCCCAAGGCATTGCCAATAGTTTGGGAAATTTCATCCAGGGATCGGGGGGCAAACTGGATGTGATCGCCGCTCTGTTGGATCAAATGACCAACTACTATGAACACACCGGCATTCAAACCGT
>RECT01000429.1 GCA_007693875.1 Spirulina sp. DLM2.Bin59 | reverse complement strand
GTGGGGGCTGTTGGGTTGGCTGTTGAATGTCACAGCGGGATATTTACTGGGGGCCATACCGGTGCGGGCCTTGGGTTGGGGGGGAATCGTCTTCCTGGGATCCCTCGCCATTGCCCTGTATTTGGGGGCGCTGTTCTGTCGGCCCATTGGGCAGTTGTTGGCCCCCTTTGGAGAAGATGCAAGGGGCGATCGCCTCATCGGTTGCCTCGGTACGGTCGCCAGCCAAAATTTACCCAAACTCACCGAGGGTAAAGTCGGTCAAGTTGATGTCACCGACCCCTACAACAGCCTTGTCACCGTCAGCGCCGCCCTACCCCACTGGGCCACTTTCACCCCCCATCGTGGCAATCAAGTCATCGTCATCGACCAAAGTGATCACAGCTATCTCGTCATTGCTAAAGACAGTGTGGACGAAGACCGCTGGCTTGCGCAAAACAATTCCATTCAAGACACTCGGAGTTAAGTTCTATGAAAGTTTGGTTTCATCTCCTTCAATCGCTCCCGGATTTAGCCAGCTTGGAAACGCCCCAGGCTCATCCTGCCTCAAGCCGCGATTACCTCCCCCGCCGCCAAACGGAAACAGAGCCCATCATCCTCGCCCAAGCTAACACCGGCACTCCCGTCACCGAAACCTTGGTGAATATGGGGGGAACGCTACTCATTGGGGTGGCGGGTTTGGTGAGCATTATTATCTTCCTCCTCGTCGCCCTCTGGACGTACAAACTGTTTTACGTCATTACCCCCAATAACGAGGCTTTTGTCCGTACCGGGGGCTTGTTTAGTAAGCAAAAAAGTGTGATCCTCAATGGGGGTTGCATTGTGTTACCCGGGTTTCACGAGTTGACCCGTGTGCCGTTGCGGGAAATTTCCATCGATGTGGAGCGGACGGGAGCCTTAGCGGTGCGCACCCAGGACTATCTACGGGCGAATATGCGCGTCACCTTTTATGTCTGCATTAATGCGGTGGATCAGGATGTCAGTATGGCGGCGGCGCGGCTTTCTAAACAGGGGCGCATTGCCGAGCCGGATATTAAAGAGGCTTTGGAAAAACGGGCGGATGATGCAATTCGAGCCGCCGCAAAACGCAAGAGTTTGGCGGAAATTGACTCGGATAAATTGGGGTTTGCTGATGAAGTGTTGAATCTAATTCAACAGGATTTAAAGAAAGTAGGTTTAACCCTCAACAATATTGCCATTTCCGAAATTGAAGAGAGCGATACCTACGACGAAAACAACTTTTTTGATGCCCAAGGGGTACGGCTCCGCACCGAAACCATTCAACGCTCCATTCAACAGAAGCGCGAAGTGGAGTTAACCACCCAGGTTTTAATTGAAGAGCAGGAAAGGGACGCGGAGAAGAAAACCCTAGCAATTGTCCAGGCGAAGGAAGAGGCCAAACTCAATCAAGCTCAGGAATTGGAAACCTTGCGCCTCACGAAAAACCAAGAACTTGAAGCCCTGAAAGCCCAGAAGGCGCGGGAAATTCAAGAGGCTCAGGATCAGGAATTGGCGAAAATTGAGCGCAATCAGATCCTCCAAAATCAAGAGGTGGAATCGGCACGACTGCGGGCGCAAATTGAGGTGGCGGAAGCGGATCAAGAGTCGAAAATTGCCCAGCAACAGGCGGCGATCGCCATTGTCAACAAGGAGCGGGAACGCCTCGCCACGGAAGCGGAAAAAGCCACCGCAGAATCCGCTGTGGTGACAGCGAAGTTTGTGGAGGAAGCGGAGCGATCGCGCCGCCTTTCCCTGATTCAAGCGGAACAGTCCGCCCAGGAAAAACAAATCGCCGATCAAAACGTTGTGGAAATTGATGTGTTCCGCCGTCGTCGGCAAGCGGAAATTGCCCGCCAAGCCGCTGAACTGGAAGCGGAATCCATCCGCACCTTGGCAGAAGCTAATCGCTTTAAGGAGTTGGCAGAGGCGGAAGGGAAACGGGCCTTAATTGAAGCGGATAATGCTTTAAATCAAGCCAATATTACCGCCAATGTGATTCAAAGTCTTTTCCCCTTAATTGCCGATCAATTGCCCGAATTAGCCCGGGCTTTAGCCCCCCAACCGGGGATATTAGGGGATGCAAAAATCTATGCCTTTCCCGGCGGCGGCAATGGGGAGAGTATGGGAGAAATTAACAAGTTAATGTTCTCCACCAGTGGTTTAGCGTTGATTAACAGCCTGTTAGAGGAGGGCAAGTTAGGGGAGTTACTGGGCCAGGTGAAGGGAATGCTGCAAAATGATGCGGGGCAAGGTTCGACCGCCCCCAACCCCGCGCCAAAAGCCCCCAATACACCGGTTCCACCGCCGCCCCAGTATCCCCCGGCGGATTAAACCTCCGCTTAGGGGATCCGGAAGCGCGATCGCTCCGACTGTTGGGGTACTGTGGGCTGTGCTCCACCGTTCCCCCGCTTAACGGGCCTCAAAATCGAGGGCAGCGGAGTTCATGCAGTACCGTTGGCCCGTGGGTTTCGGGCCATCGTTGAAGACATGGCCTAAATGGGCCCCACAACCGGCACAGAGGACTTCTGTGCGAACCATGAACAGGGTGCGATCGCTCTCTTCCGCCACATGATCCGGGGCAATGGGGGCAAAAAAGCTGGGCCAACCCGTACCGGAATCAAATTTTGTGTCTGAATCAAACAGTTCCGTCCCGCAACAGACACATTTATAGATCCCCTTACCTTTATGGTCGTGGTACTTACCGGTAAATGCCCGCTCCGTGCCTTTTTTGCGCGTCACCTTAAACTGCTCCGGCGTGAGCTGCGCCTTCCACTCCTGTTCCGTCTTTTCAACTTTATTTAGCATAATCTCCTCAATTACGTTGCCCTGCAAGGATTAGGGTTGCCTAGACCCATTGTAGCGATTCTCTCCAAACGAAACCCCCACTCCCTACCATTCCCCCATCTGCCGCACCTTCTGCACCGTTTGCGGCAAAACCCCCACCAAGGCAGCGATCGCCTCATCGGGCAATTTTGCCACCGTTTCCACATTAAACCAGTTCTCAAATTGATTAAGGATCGTTTGTACCCGTTGAATCGGTATCGGGTTCTCTGTCACTTGCTTAAAGAGTTTCACCCATTGGCGGCGCATCAGATAGGCTTTTTGTCGTTCATCGGGATCAGTGGGGGGTACTAACGACCAATTCCCCACCGGCAAAATGGCGATCGCATCCGTATCAAAAGGCCCCCCCACCACGGCCCCCGGCCCGGCAAACTCCGCATGATGGGGTTTATAAATAATCAGCCCATTCCGTCGCCGTTGGTTGACGATCAGCACCTGTTGGGCTTGGAGATCCGCTAAAACGGGGGCGATCAAGGCACTATCGCGCCTTGGCTCCGATCCGTTGACAGCATAACCTTGGGTCATAATACAATTGAACTACTTAAAGAATAACTCAGCATGGCTTGGCCATCAAGGTCTTATACAGCAACAATCGTTGGGGTTGCCACAGGGTTAAACCACTGGCGGGCCAACTGTCTTCGGTATGATAACCCAAACTTTTGTACAGTTTGCGAGCGGGTTGGTTGCGGTCTAAAACATGGAGATAGATGGCCGCAAACCCCCATTCCAGGGCCTTGGGTTCACAGCCCAAGAGCAATTGGCGGGCCACACCGCGACGACGGTAGTCGGGATGCACCGCCAGGTTAGAAATGTAGGGATAGTCTACTTGATAGGCCCCCCAATGCAAGGGACGGACGGCAATTTCCACGGTGCCGATAATTAAACCCGTTGTCCCTAGGGTGGCGGTCAAGCAATGGTATTGGGGGGTGTTGGCCCGGAACCGGGCCCGCAAATCTTCATAGATCCCCAACCGTAAAAAGGGCTGCACCCAAAACATCAGCCCCTGAGGAGGATGGAAGCTGTCAGTGAGGACATCGGCCAAGGCCCGCACATCCTGACGGACGGCCGCACGAATCACCACCGGATGGGCTGGGCGGGCGATCGCCTCCGATGGGGTGGGAATCGAACGGGGAGAGTAGCAGGAGTCCAAGGGAATTACCGATGATGCGGGGAATCGCCCTGTTGCTGCGACCCTGGTTTCAGAGGGATTCTGATCTCAGGCCGGGCAACTTACCACAGAAGGGCAGGAGAAAAGCCAGAAAATGCTCTGGAGTTCCCCCGCATTGTAGCGGGAAAAATCCCCCACTGGATCCTTAAAACGGGGTTAAGGGTTGGGCAACTCTTTGGTATAGGGTGGTACGTTCTTGGGCGGGACGGCCAGCGGAGGCGATCGCCTCCCGCAATTCCGCCACGGTTAAACAGGTTCCCCCCTTCGCCCCCGCCATGGTGGTGATATGCTCCTCCATTAACGTGCCGCCGAGATCATTACAGCCCCAAGCCAACGCCGTTGTTGCCCCCGCTAGGCCCAACTTCACCCAACTGGGTTGATGGTTAACAATCCAATTCCCTAAATAAATCCGCGCCACCGCCATAAAATGCAGCGATGCCCCTAAATCCGGTTGATCCCGGCCCACCCGACGGCGCAGGGGAGCAGGGGCCTGTTCCCCCACAAAGGGGAGGGCGATAAATTCCGTAATCCGGGCGGGGTAGGTTTGGGCGGTGATTTGCAGTTGGCGCAGGTGTTCGAGGTGGGCGATCGCCTCCTCCGGGGTTTCCAAATGGCCGCAGAGCATCGTGCTGGTGGTGGGGATGCCCATGCGGTGGGCGGTGGTGACAATTTCCAGCCAGGTTTGACTATTGAGCTTTTCCGGGCAAATGATCCGACGGAGGCGATCGCTCAACACCTCCGCCGCCGTTCCCGGCAGCGACCCCACCCCCACTTTTTGCAATTGCGCCAACACTGCCGCATAACTCAACCCATCCTGACGGGCGATAAACTCCACCTCTTGGGGGGAAAAGGCATGGAGATGAATCTCGGGAAAGGCCGATTTAATCGC
>RECT01000062.1 GCA_007693875.1 Spirulina sp. DLM2.Bin59 | reverse complement strand
CCCCACCGTCGAAATCGTCGAATATACCCCCAAAATTGCCGGCCCTTGGCAGCAAAAACTATCAGGCTGTGATGGGGTGGTGAATTTAGCCGGTGCGCCCATTGCCGAAGAACGGTGGACCGCCGCCCGTAAACAGGAATTACAATCCAGCCGCATCCAGGGGACAGCCCAACTCGTAGCAGGCATTGCCCAGGCCACTGTTAAACCCCAAGTGTTGATCAATGCCTCCGCCATTGGCTACTACGGCACCAGCGAAAGCGCCCGCTTTACCGAAACCAGCCCCGCCGGCCGGGATTTCCTCGCCTCCATCTGTGTGGGGTGGGAACGGGAAGCCCAGAAAGTCAAAGTTTCCGGAGTGCGGTTGGTGATTTTGCGCCTAGGGATTGTCTTGGGCAATGGAGGGGCGATCGCCCGGATGATTCCCCCCTTTAAACTCTTTGCTGGCGGCCCCATTGGCTCCGGGAAACAGTGGTTTTCCTGGATTCATCGCGAAGATCTGGTGAATGTCATCCTCCAAGCCCTAGAGAATCCCCAAATGGAAGGGATTTATAATGCCACCGCCCCCAATCCCCTCCGGATGGGAGAATTTTGCCGGGTGATGGGACAGGTGATGAATCGCCCCTCCTGGTTGCCCGTGCCGAATTTTGTCATTGATGCCCTATTGGGAGATGGGGCGATCGTCGTGCTGGAAGGGCAACAGGTGATCCCCCAAGGCTTGTTAGATTTAGGGTTTAACTATCAATATCCCGAAGCCAAGGAGGCGATCGCTGAGATTGTTTGATCCCCCCCTGCCCCCCCTTTTTAAGGGGGGTTCTGAGTAATTAACCCCCTTATTAAGGGGGTCGGCGCAGCCGGGGGGATCATGCAGATTCAGCCGCAACAGGATGCCCTTGCCAGGAGAGCGTTAAATTAAAATCATTGTTATTTTCGATAACCATGACCATTTGGATCAACGAACAACTCGACCCCTCCGGCATGGTTCATGCCTGCATTGCCTGCTGTGACGAACAAGCCGCCCAGGATTGCCATGCTTCCTTTTTGCAGAACCTCACCCCCCAACAACAGGCCGATGGCTGGACAGCCCAAATGCGCACCGTCGCATCCTGGGATGATGTGCCGGTTAACTCCCTCAAACTCGCTTAAAGCCATGCGTTTGCTGCTCCTTTGCCTCTGTCTCCTCCTCACCGCCTGTAGCCCCAGCGTCGCCCAAGTGCGGCAATTTCTCCCCCTAGAGCTGGAATTTTTAGGAGAAATCCAAATCCCCAGCCAAGAATTTGCCGGAACCTTAGTGGGGGGCCTCTCGGGGCTGACCTACGATCGCACCACCGATCGCCTCTATGCCCTCTCCGATGACCGCAGCCACCACGCCCCCGCCCGCTTCTATACGCTGCGGTTAGATCCCCCTGAACCGGGGCAGGAACTCCCCGCAGCCATTGCCATCGAAGCGGTGACATTCCTCAAAGATGCCCAAGGGGAAACCTTCCCCCCCGGTAGTATCGACCCCGAAGGCATCGCCCTCACCCCCCGCCAAACGCTGATGATCAGCAGCGAGGGGGATATTAGCCAGGGCATTGCCCCTTGGATTCAAGAATTTGACCTCACCACCGGCCAAGCGGTAAGCAATGTCCGCATTCCCGCCCGGTTCCTCCCCGCTACCCCCATCCGTGACCCCGATCCCCCCCACGGTATCCGCAATAACCTCGGTTTTGAAGCCCTGGCGGTACAATGGACGGGCTTATCAGCCCCAGATCCCTTTCGCCTCTTCGCCGCCCCAGAATCCTACCTGAGCCAGGATCAACGGCGCACCACAGAGGATCAACGGGAACGGATTCGCCTGCTCCATTATGTGATTAACCCCATTGGCGATCCCGTCTTGGTCTCCGAAAACCTCTACCTATTAGAGCCACCCTTACCGGGAACCGTCGCCCATGGACTGACAGCGATCGCCACCCTCGAAACCGAAGGCTACTTCCTCACCCTAGAACGCTCCTTTGGCCTCACCGGCTACAGCGCCCAACTCTTCCAAGTGGTCGCAGGCAATGCCACCGACACCTCCCGCATCGCCACCCTCGGGGGAGAACTCACCACCGTTCAACCCCTCCAAAAGCAATTACTCCTCGATTTCACCAGCCTCGGGATTCCCCTCGATAACCTGGAAGGCTTGACCTTGGGGCCCCAGTTGGCCGATGGTAGCCAGATGCTGATCGTGGTCAGTGATGATAATTTTAGGGAGGAGCAGGTGACACAATGCCTGTTTTTCCGGTTAACTAAAACTCAACCCTTTAGCCCATGACCCACTCCACAGATATCATCACCCTGGCCCGTTGGATGTCGGCAGACTTTAGCAATCAGGCGCAGGCCTATGAAAACCCGCCGTTTTATGCCCATATTCGCGTTTGTATGCGATCGCTCCCGGCCACGGGTTTAGAGGGGATCAGTCTGATTGTGGAGCAGGCCTATGATTATATGCTCAATCGCCCCTATCGCCTGCGGGTGCTGAATTTGCAAGCCCTGGGGGATCATATTGAAATTGCCAATTTTACGGTCAAGGAAGAGGCGGACTTTTACGGAGCCAGCCGGGAGCCGGAGCGGTTGAAAAATTTGGGGGGCGATCGCCTCGAAAAAATGCCCGGTTGTAACATGATTGTCCATTGGACGGGCCACAGTTTTCAGGGCAATGTGGAGCCGGGGAAAGCCTGTAAAGTGGTGCGCAAGGGTCAGGAAACCTATTTAGATAGCTCCTTTGAAATTGATTCCGAGATCTTCACGAGTTTAGATCGCGGTCGAGATCCCGTCACCGATGAACACGTTTGGGGATCCGTCGCCGGGCCATTCCGGTTTGTGCGCTGGGCGAGTTTTGCTGACGAAATCCGGGGTTAATGGCGGGGTTCCCTAGGGCCATGGCCAATGGGTAGGGGCGAAAAATTTTTCGCCCTCCACAGCGTTTGCCGATCTTGAGTAGCCCGAAAAAAAAAGCGGGCATTGTTGCCCGCTTTTTCAATAGAGATAGAAGGGTTAACGCAAATAATCCGCTTCCGTCTGGGTCTGGGGCATCGCCAGTTCAAAATTAGAAGGGTCACGGAGAAAGCGGGACACCTCCGACTCCAAACGATGGATCAAATAGGGTTCCAGGGCATTGCTGTGGCGCAGACTAGCCAAGTAACCATCCATATAGATTTGGAGTTCACTGTAGCGATCGCCCCGCCGCCACAAATCCACCAGGGCATCAGTCAAACGCTGATAGTAACGAATGCTGTGAGTATCAGTAAGCATGGTCTTCACCGGAACGCAACAAAAAGGGATAGAGCAGCAGAATTGAGTCAGGGTAGCGAAAATACCATCGCTAATCAAGATCTGGGACAGGGGATCAAGGCATACTTCATTTCGACTGACGCAAAAATCGATCAACTGTTAAAGGATGTTTATTATTCGTAACCTAAGTCTAGCCTATCCCACCCATTGCTGTTGCGTTAGGTTGCAGTTTCCCCGCTGTCCTAGGGCGATCGCCCCCCGAAACATTCCCCAATCCCACCCTCAGCGGGCAGGATCCAGTTGAATGCCCCAACGTTCAAGGGTAATGCCTTGGATCTCATCCAAAGCGGTTAATGCGTTCAGGTAGTTGATCCTTTGGGTCAGTTCATCGGTGCGCACAGTTAAGAGTTCTCGCTGGGCATCTTGCAGTTCAAAGGGATTGCCCCGACCCGCTTGAATCAACGCTTCCTGAGCAGCGAGTTCCTGGGTGGCAAGATTCACCCGTTGGCGAGCAATTTGCAATTGTTCAAACTGGAGCCGTACTTGGCGGACTTGATTTTGGATGGCAATGCGAATATCTGCTTCCTGTTGGGCCAGGTTGTTTTCCCGTTGGAGCCGGGCGATGCGGCTGCGTTCAAAGGCTTCTTGGTGGCGGGTGCGTTCTCCCAAGGGGTGGGTTAACACCAATTGAACCGAAAAATCCGACCGTTGGGCCGTGGCATCGGCATAGCGGGTTTCTAAATCCAATTGCCAGCGGCGCTTGTGATCTGCCTCTTGCAGATCCAGGCTAGCGAGATTGAGGCTGAGGAGACTGGTGAGGTAGTCGGGGCGTTGGGCCAGGCTGACGGCGATCAATGCTTGGGGATCCAATTGCACCGGCTCGGTGTCGATGGCCTCACCAACGGCGATCGCCACCACCGGCAAATTCCGATCAATCCCCACTTGATTCATCAGCGCCAACCGCGCCGACTGCACGGCATTTTCTGCCCCTAACAGTTGGCTTTGAAAAGAGGCAACATTTTGCTCGATGCGGAGCAAGCTAGAGCGGGCTTGACGGCCCGCCTCCACTAAGGCCCGTTGTCGTTGTAAATCCCGGCGGGCATTGTCCAAAGAGGCTTGGGTGAGCGTCACTTGCTCTTGGGCAAGGATCAACTCCCGATAGCGTTGAATGGTTTGGGTGATCGTGCTGTTTAACGTCCTGCGCAGATCAAGGAGGTTAATATCTTCTTGAATTAAAGACCGTTCCCGATTGCGATAGGCGATCGCACTTTCCCCGTAGCGGTTGAGGGGATGGCGATAGGTAATCATTAACCCTTGGCTGGCATCATCATTGCGAAAACTGTTAAGTTGCGATCGCCAATCCACCTCAAGTTTCCCCCCTGTGGGGACAAGCCAAGACAGTTGCGCACTCACCGCCGCATTCGTCCCCTGACTTCCCCCCTGATCCACTAAACCGGTGATCAACCTTGGCGTTAGTTGCGGTAACAATTCATGGGCCGCTGTGCGCAGGCTGGCCCGCTCCACAATCCGATCCAGGTAGCGATTACGCACTTCGGTGTTATGGAGTACCGCCAGGGCCACTGCTTCATCTAAGGTTAGGGGTACACCTTCACGGCTGGGGGGGATGGTGGTGGGTTGATCGGTGCGAGTGTTAGGGCGGG
>RECT01000383.1 GCA_007693875.1 Spirulina sp. DLM2.Bin59 | reverse complement strand
GGGGGGGGGGCTCGGCCCAGCCTCGGGCCACCCAACCAAGGGCCCAGGGGGCGGGCCAGTTGGGGGTTGTTGCGAAATTTGAGGGCGGCGATCGCCCCCCGTAATTCATCCCGGTACTCCCCCCAAACGACAACTTTCGTCGGTTTGGGGGGGAGGGGCCGGAGGCAGGCCTGAACTTTGCCTTGACAGTCGGGGCAAAACTCATCCGCTGCCGTTTGGTAACAGAGGGGGCATTTTGCCAGAAAGATCAGAGAAAGCAGGCCCCGGAAAAAGGCGATCGCCATACCCCTAACCCCGTTTAATATTCCGGCACCGCAGGATCCACCTCACGGCTCCAGGCCGTAATCCCCCCTACCAAATTCGTGCCTTCAATACCGTGCTGTTTGAGAATCCCCAAGGCCTTGGCCGACCGTCCCCCCATCTTGCAATGGGCAATCAACCGGTGGCCATTGAGGACTTCCTTCACCTTTTCCACCCCTGGCCCCTGCTCAATATCCGGCAGCGGAATCAACACCGATCCCGGAATTTGGGCAATTTGGTATTCATTGGGGTTGCGCACATCAATGAGCACATAATCCTGAGCATCGCTATCGAGCAACGCTTTCAACTCCGTGACAGTCATTTCAGACAAGGCGGCTTTCTCCTGTTCTGCATCAGCTTGGGCTTGGGGAATCCCACAGAATTGCTCGTAATCAATCAGTTTTTCAATCACGGGCCGCTCCGGGTTGGGGCGCAGTTTCAGCGTTCGGAAAGACATTTCCAAGGCGTTATACAACAGCAACCGACCACTGAGGGTGGTTTGGGATCCTAAAATAATTTTAATCGCTTCTGTGGCTTGGATCACACCAATAATCCCCGGCAACACGCCTAAAACGCCCCCCTCCGCACAGGAAGGAACCATGCCCGGCGGCGGCGGTTCGGGATAAAGGTCGCGGTAGTTGGGGCCGCCTTCATAGTTAAAAACGGTGGCTTGACCCTCAAACCGGAAGATCGAGCCGTAGACGTTGGGTTTATCCAACAACACACAGGCATCATTGGTGAGATACCGGGTGGGGAAATTATCCGTGCCATCAATGACCACATCGTAGGGGCGGAAAATATCGAGGGCATTTTCCGAACTGAGGCGGACGTTATAGAGATCCACCTGAGCGCGGGGATTGATTTCTAAAATGCGGTGTTTGGCGGATTCAATCTTGGGCTTGCCCACCCAGGATGTACCGTGGATCACCTGGCGTTGCAGGTTGGAGTGATCCACCACATCAAAATCCACAATACCAATGCGGCCAATCCCGGCCGCCGCTAGATAAAGCAGCAGCGGGGAACCTAGCCCCCCTGTGCCAATACAGAGAACGCTGGCGGCCTTGAGGCGTTTTTGCCCTTCGAGGCCCACTTCCGGCAGGATGATATGCCGGGCGTAGCGTTCGTATTCGTCTTTTTCGAGTTGGATGCTATCCAAGTTGGGATTTAACATAGTCGGTTCGGTTTAGGGCTGAATCGAGAACCCATAGGAGATGGTCGTTAGAGTGCTCTATTTTAACGAAGTTTGGCGGAATTCCCTAGTTGTCGAGAGGGCCATGATCGTCATGGGTTGAGCTGGACAACTGTGCTAAAAACTGATCTTCGAGGCTATAGCCTAGGGTTTGCGTCATGGCTTGGAGTTTGCCATAGTTTTTAACCCCTTTGGTTTGGAGCCAGTGGTGGATTGCAAAAATTTTGGTGGTGATGAAAATTTCCAGGGCTTCGGGATTGAATTGGATGCCTTCGGTACGGCTGAATTGATGGGGGACAACCATGGCGGTGTAGCGGGCCAGGTCGTGGCCCCAATCCACACAGAAGGGCAACCAGGGGTATTGGGCATCAAGACGGAGAAACCAGAGGCGGACTTCAGGGATTTCTGACAGTTCGCGGGGGTCGGTGGGGTCGCGGGGGAAGTCGATGGTGAAGCGAATTTGGCTGTGGTAGCTTTCGGGGTTGGGGGCGGTGAGGATGGGGGCGATCGCCTCCACCGCCGGAGACAGATCTAACTGGGTTAAATGGGCAAGATTAAGGGCGATCGTCATGGTCATGGGGGAATCCTCGCAAACAAACCTAGAGATGATCATCCCATAGGCGGCCATCCTTGAGAGCGGATCAATCCCCCCCACCGTATCTTGATGGACATTTTTGGGGGGGGAAAGTCGCTATGCTCTCTGTCTGATGCTGGCTTTGGGATCAAAATGCGCATTGAGCAAATACAAGGATTTTTAGCGGTGGTGAAAATGGGAAATTTCGGCCAGGCGGCGCGGGAATGTGGCATTACCCAATCAACGATGAGCCGCCAAATCCAAGCCCTGGAAACGGAGGTGGGCTTACTCCTGTTTCACCGCAATAATCAGGTAAAACTCACCCTAGCGGGGGAGCGGTTTTTGCCCAGGGCGCGGCGCATTGACCAGGAATGGCGCAATATGCTCCAGGAGTTGCGGGAGTTGCGGGAGGGGAAACAGTCGGAACTCTGTGTGGCGGCGATCCATTCTGTTTGTTCGACATTAATCCCCCTTGTGGTGCAGCAGTTTTATCGCACCTATCCGGAGGTACAGTTGCGGGTGACGGCTTTGGGGAGCGATCGCGCCTTGAAAGTTCTCCGGGATAATTTGGTGGATTTGGCGATCGTCATGCAAAACCGCTTCCTCACCACAGCGGCGGAAATGGTGGTAGATCCCCTCTATGAGGAATCGATTCGGGTGTTGATGGCGAAAACCCATCCCTTAGCGGCCTATGGGGAAATTCCTTGGTTGGAATTGGTGCGGTATCCCCAAGTGGTGTTTAAGGATGGTTATGGGATGCAGCGGTTGGTACAGGAGCGGTTTGGGGAGTTGGGGGTGGAATTGAAGGCGGTGTTAGAACTGAATACTCTGGATGCCTTTCGGGGTGTGGTGCGTCAGGGGGAATTAATCGCCCTTTTGCCTCAATCGGCCCTGTGGGATGTGGAGCAGGATCCGACGTTGGCGGTGCGGGGAATTGGCGCGGTTTCCAGTTGCCGGGAAGAACGGCCCCTTACCCGTCAGGTGGTTTGTGTCACCACCCAAGATCGGTTAGATATTCCCCCCATTGCCTATTTTCGCCAATTGGTGCAAGAGTTTGCGCCGGTTTGCCGTGGGGTTTTGTTGGGGAGTGGGAAGTAGGAAGGATCGCCTGTTTGGCCCTGGAAAATTCGGTTGATCATCACCCCCTGAGCATCGTCGGCAAAGGTCAAATACAGTTCCCTCCATCCCTAGGCTGATCGTAGTTGCTCCTGTTGAATTTTCAGCAGGTTTGGGGTTAGGATTGCCCTTTCCCGTTTCACTCAGATCCTTCATGAGCGCATCCTCTTTCCGTCTCCTCCTCCAAAAGATTGGCAGCGGCCCCCACACGAGCCGCGATTTAACCCGCAGTGAAGCGGCGGCGGCTGCGGAAATGATGCTCAACGGGGAGGCAACCCCGGCCCAAATTGGCGCATTTCTGATCGCCCACCGGATTAAACGCCCCACCTCCGAGGAATTGGCCGGTATCCTCGACACCTATGAGCAATGGTGTCCCCCCCTGCCGGATTTGGGGTTAGGGCGGCCGGTGGTGGTGTTGGGCAATCCCTACGATGGGCGATCGCGCACTGCACCGATGAGCATCATCACGGCGTTGATCCTCTCAGCGGCGGGTGTGCCGGTGTTGCTCCATGGGGGCGATCGCCTCCCCACAAAATACGGACTACCGCTGATCACGCTCTGGCAGGGTTTAGGAATTGATTTCACGCGGTTAAACCGTCCCCAGGTGTCGGCCCTCCTGGAAAGCACCAACCTGACTTTTTTCTACACGCCGCGCCATTTTCCCGCCCTTGCCCCCTTGAATGAATACCGGGATCAAGTGGGCAAACGCCCCCCTCTAGCCACGGTGGAATTAATTTGGCTCCCCTACGCTGGCCCTGCCCATTTGATTGCGGGGTTTGTCCATCCCCCGACGGAGCAATTTATTCAGGGTGCTTTGGCGTTGCGGGGGGTGGAGCGTTATACGTTGGTGAAGGGTTTGGAGGGAAGTTGTGATCTCCCGCGCGATCGCACTGCGATTATTAGTTATGGCGATGATCAACACCCAGAACCCCACCGGCTGAAGCTTCACAGTCGGGACTATGGTTTGGGGGGGAAAGAGGTTCCGTTGGTGACGGAGGCGGATGTGGTGGGGGGCATCTTGGCGACGCTGAAGGGGGAGCCGGGGGATTATCAACAGGGGGCGATCTGGAATGGGGGTTTCTATCTTTGGCGGTGTGGTATTTCCTCCTCTTTGAATGATGGGTTAATTCTGGCGAAGGAATTACTAATTACGGGGGCGATCGCACAGTTGAACCGCGTTATCTCTGCCTGTGGCTCTCTCTGAAATATTAATCCGGGGGACTGTTTTCACCCTGGAGATTTGAGGGGTAACTTCCGATAAGTACCGTTATGGGAATTAAGATCGGACTCTGGGGGGCTAGGGGTTAACTCGGGCAAAGCTCGGTATGCTTAAGGAAGTGCTTTCCGGGTTTGGAATCATCAACTTAGATAGTACATTTGTTGATTACGGTTTTTAGGTTTTAGGCAATTTGCACACTGTATCACTACATTAACGAAATCAAAAGTCACCCTCAATTTCACAAAATTTCGAGATCTGTAGCGATCTAAAGCTGAATGCAAACCTTCAAATTAAAAGGAGATTGCAAAATTTTGATTTCATTCATCAAGTTGAGACATTAACTTGATTTCATCGTCAGTAATTTCATCATTACTAACCAATTTATAGTGACGCTCATCAACAATTGAAAGATGAAATATATCATTACTTTCCTCAACTATTAACTCTAAAATTGCAACATCATCTTTTGACAAAAATTGCAATGCAATTGGTTTGCAAATTGCGTTAGGATATCTAAATT
>RECT01000217.1 GCA_007693875.1 Spirulina sp. DLM2.Bin59 | reverse complement strand
TGCCCCATCCCCCATCACCACCCTGGAAGGGGAAGTAATTCCGCCAGATTCCCCCTCGGCGCGGCTTAAGGAGCCAGAACGTCGGTTTGGAGCGATCCGCCTTGATGAACTCTGCCGCATCACCGGCCTCAACCTCGGCGAAATCCAAGCCAAGGCCGTAACCGTCGGGCTTTCCATTTATGAGGCGATCGAAATCGAAACCGGCTGGCAATACGACCCCCAAACCGCCACCTTTGCCCCACCCCTATAAACCCACTCCCCATTGCCTATTCCCCGTTCCCCTCCCCCCGCAATAGTTCTAAATATTTCAGTTACATATCGTTAAGTTTTCGTGATAAAAATCGACCTATGCTAAACAATAGGGGCCAAGTCACTTTCAAGCAGCCCTTGATCGATTGCAAAGGAAAGCTTTAATAATGATCAAACTTCAAAAAATTCTATTAGCGGATTCCGGTACGGGCAACCCCAAAGAATTGTTTCAATCCTTGCAGGACTTACCAGCAATGACTGGAGCCAATGTGACCATTCTTCACGTTGTCCCCGCCCAAGCCTCCGAAAGTGAGATGCAAAACAAACTCGCCGCCGGGGATGAAATTCTCTCGGAAGCCGTCCAAACCCTCAGCCTTGACCCCAACAATGTCACAACGCTCAAACGCCAAGGGGAGCCGAAGGACACGGTATGCAAAGTGGCGGATGAAATTGATGCGGATTTGATCATCATGGGGTCGCGGGGGTTAAAACGCTTGGAATCAATCCTGGAAAATTCCGTTAGTCAGTATGTGTTCCAATTGGCGAATCGCCCGATGCTGCTGGTGCGGGATGATATCTATGTCCGCAAGATTAAGCGGGTGATGGTGGCTTTGGATAAATCAGAAAAGTCACAATTCAGCTTGGATGTAGCCTTGAGTTTGCTGAATGGTGCATCGGGGGTGGAGTTGATCCTCGCCCGCGTTAACCCCGATATGGATCCCCAATTTGCCCCCACCAGTCCGGCGGAAATCGAAAGTAACACGGTGATGGCGGCGGCTCTCCCCAAGGTGAAGCGGATGAATGTCAAATATCGCGCTGTGGTGACAGGGGGGAAACCGGGGGTACAACTCTGTAAGTTGGTGGATGATTACAATGTGGATCTGCTGATCCTTGGCTCGCCCGATCGCCGTCCTTCCGTTGCCAAGGCCCTGCCGGATCTCGATCGCCTCCTGGGGACTTCTTTATCTGACTATGTGCGGATCAATGCCAATTGCCCCGTCTTGCTGACCCGCCAGCCGGAGGATTAACCCTCGGGCCGGAAGAGGTGGCGGTGGTCGGGGTGATAGAGGCGCGATCGCGCCTCCCCCGCCCCTAGGGCCGGACTGATTAAATACATTGTCGTGCGGATCAGGTTTTCCCGTCGGGAGGTGGCGGCCATGTCCTCAAGGGGGACAACCCAGATCCGCTCGTCGGGCCAGCCGATGTGAAAACAAATGGCCACGGGGGTTTCGGGGGGATAATGCTCTAGCAATTCCCCCTGAGCCTTTTCCACATGGCGGGCTGCTAAATAGAGGCATAAACTGGCTTGATGGGCAGCGAGCGATCGCAACGCCTCCCGGGGAGGCACAGCGGAGGCTTGGCCAGTAATACGGGTGAGGATAATCGTCTGCACCAAATCGGGGATCGTCAGTTCTGCCCCCAACCGAGCAGCAGCGGCTTGAAAGACACTAATCCCCGGAATCAGTTCAAAGGGGATGCCTGCAGCGGCTAACTGCAACATTTGCTCATGGATGGCACTGTAGAGGGTGAGATCCCCCGAATGGAGCCGGACAACCACCTTACCGGCCCGGACGCGATCGCCCATCAACGGCACCACCGCCTCTAGGGTCTGGTGGCTTGTGCCAATCAACTCCGCATCGGGGCGCACCTCCCGCAACATCTCGGGGGGAATCAGGGAATCGGCATAGAGCACCACATCCGCAGCGGTGAGAATGCGATGGGCTTTGAGGGTGAGCAATTCCGGATCCCCCGGGCCCGCCCCAATGATATAGACAGCAGGCGCGAGGGAGGCAACAGCAGCCATGGCTTTTGGTTCTGTGGAGGACAATCCTGATGCTGGGGTATCAGCAATTTAGCCGGGTGCGCCCCGATCAGGCTCTAGAGTTTAGCACCTAGAGCCTTTTTCTGCCTGAAACGACAAAAGACGTTCCGGTGAACGTCTCTTGTCGTGATAAATGCACGTTAAACAGGTGGGAAAGGTTAGGCGATTGGCGATAGGGAACCTATCGCCCCCAAATGGGTCATCACCGACCAGGTTCCCGGGCCTTCCCGTTGCACTTTGCCCCCTTCAATGGCCTGGCTCAAGGATTGGAGAGCCTGGACATCGGTCGGTAGACAGAAATGATGGGCGAGAAGTTGGAGAATCAACCCCTCGGAGGCCACACTGATACACCCTGTTTCAAACGCAGACTTGACCAGTGAGTGAATCATAGGACAAGCACCCTGAATATGGTTTGCTAACTTCAGGATAGAAGCAATTGATTACCCTAGCGTTGATATCTAGAAAAGCTTGTCGTGATTGTGATCACAAATCTGAAAAATTTGTCAAGAATTCCCCATCTGGGGCGAAACCATGGCAGGCTGAAGGGGCGACTGTTGTGATTTTCGGCATAATGATGACTGGCGTGAATCAAGCCAGTTCTCTGTTTATTGTGGGCAAAGGGGGCGAGTATGGTTTATGCAATTTCACTCAAACAGGATCAATATCCGACCTATATTCTCACGGATCAATCCTCCCAATCTCGTTTAGAGGTGGTGCCGGATCGGGGCGGGATTATCACCGGTTGGCGGATTCAGGGGCAAAACCTGCTCTATTTCGATCAGGAACGGTTTGCCGACCCCAGCCTCAGTATTCGGGGGGGAATTCCCATCCTGTTTCCCATTTGTGGCAATTTGCCCAATAATCTCTACGTTCATCAGGGCAAATCCTACAGCCTCAAGCAGCATGGTTTTGCGCGGGATCTCCCCTGGGAGGTGCGCGATCGCCTCACCCTCGATGGTGTTGGCCTCGTGTTGGGCCTACGGAGCACGGAAAAAACCCGGGAGCAATACCCCTTTGATTTTGAGTTGGAATTTACCTATCTCCTCAAGGGGAATAGTCTCCAAATTCACCAGCAATTCACGAATCACTCTCAAGAGGCAATGCCCTTTGCCACCGGGTTACATCCCTACTTCCTCGTCAAGGATAAGCCCCAACTCCGCTTTGAAATCCCAGCCCAGCAACAACAGGATCACCTCACCCAAACCATGGGAGCCTTTCCCGGCAGTTTTGATTTCACCGCACCGGAGGTAGATGTGGCGTTATACCCCGTCCAGCGATCGCGGGCCAGCCTGATCAATCCCCGCCAAAACCTCAAAATCACCCTCTCCTACTCTGAACCCTATTCCACCCTTGTGGTGTGGGCAGTGGCGGGGAAAAATTACTGTTGTTTGGAACCCTGGACAGCCCCCCGTAATGCCCTTAACAGCAAGGACAAACTGACCTATTTAGCCCCTGGGGAAACCCGTCGCGCCCAAGTAGAATTTACCGTTAGCTATCTGAAGGGGGAGGAAACGGCAAAGGTTTAGTGCAAGGTCATGGCCCTGGGCAATGGGTGGGCATTGCCCACCCCACATGATTGATTAACATGATATTTTTAATCCATGACCCAAAGGCGCAGCATCATGGCCGACGCACCATTAACTCACCACCAATTGCCCATCTGTGGTCAAACCAATCGCCCCATCTAACTTGGTATTGTCCAGTTGTGTGCCAATTAGGTTTGCGCCGATCAGGTAAGTACCAATCAACAGGGCGCTGGTCATGTTGGTATTGAGGAGGTTGGCATTGGAGAGATTGGCATCGGTGAGGTTTGCCCCCACTAAGTTGGCATCACTGAGATCCGCCCGTACCAATTTCGCCTCACTGAGGTCAGTACTCAACAACTTAGCCGCCACCAAGTTAGCGGTGCTGAGGTTGGCCCCGCCTAAATCCGCACTGCTCAAATTGGCACTATTGAGCTTGGCTCCGATCAAATTTGCCCCCACCAGCTTGACAGCCCGCAAACTGGCTTCACTGAGCACGGCATTCACCAACATGGCAAAGGTGAGATCCGTACCGCTCAGGTTTGTGCCGTTGAGGTTGGCATCGAACAGGTTGATCCCCTTGGCATCTGCGCCGCGAATATTAGCACGGGTCAGATCCGCCTTAACCAAGTTGGCATAGCTGAGGTCTGCCCCACTCAAGTTTGCCCCACTCAGGTTTGCCCCACTCAGGTTTGTGCAATAGAGGTTTGCGCCGCTGAGATCAGCACCACTAAGGTCAAAATTACTCAAATTGGCGTGGCTCAGATCGCCACCTTGACATTTTTTTGTCTCTAGGAGTCTTTCGATATCTCCGGTGTTGTCAGCCATAGGATGTGATGGGGTGGGGTAATTCACACAGAATTCTACCAGTCCCCGCCCAGACTTACCAGTGAATCCCGACTTTAGGCGGAAACACTGAGCAGCCGCGTTGTTAAAAGCTATCTAAAATGGCGCGAAATGCGCCTTTGATGCTCTCGGTGACTTGATCATTGGGGGCACCTTGGGTGGCTAACCGCATGGCCCGCACAAAGGCCATCACACCGCTGGGGGCATTGCCTTGGCTGGCGATATTTTCAAATTCTGTGAGCATCGTTTCGGTGATCATGCCGGTGACGGCGGGGGAGAGGGTGAAGTCTTCCCCTCGGATCGTTTGCTGTAAACCGTCGCTAAAGATTTTGATCAGCGTGCTGGCGGCTTCGGGGTTGAGGTTTTGGGTGGGGAGGGCATCGAGGGAAAATTCGGAGGTTTCGACGGGAATGGTCTGGGTGGCGGCGGGGATAACGGGGATGGGGATTTCTTCGCTGTGGGCGGGAAGGGGGGCGATCGCCATCACCAGTAG
>RECT01000315.1 GCA_007693875.1 Spirulina sp. DLM2.Bin59 | reverse complement strand
CACCCCCTCCCCCAGAGATTTTGCGGTCTCTTCACGGCTTGAGGTGTTGGGGCTTCATCCCTTCATCCACATAACTGAGGATTGTAGCGATGCGATTTTCACAGGAAAACTGACCCGCAAATTCAATGGTTTCGGGATATCCGCCCACCCGCCTTGGATAAGTGGATAAAACCCGTTGAATGCAGTCCGCAAAACTGCTGGGGTTATCCGGTTCACACCAACCAACGGCGATGTTGGCGGCTTGGAACTCCCGTAAGGGGGGAATTTCACTAGCGGCAATCGGCGTTCCCGATGCCAGGTAATCAAAAAACTTGAGTGGGGAGGTAAATGTGGCGGCATTGGTTAACAAATGCGGATGGGCTAAGACATCGGCCGCTTGCAATAAAACTGCTAGCTTGCTTTGGGGAATATAACCCAAAAATGTCACATTATCAGCCTGTTGATCCTGGGCCTGCTGTTGATATGCGGTAACTTTTTCCGGACTGCCCCCTGCAAAAACAAACTGGATTGCCGGTAATGCTTTTGCTACAGTAATCAGCAAATCTACCCCTTTAAAGGAATGAAGTCCACCGGAATAGACCACAAGATGTTGACGATTCTCTAGGATCAGGGTTTGACGGAGTGCTGCCGCTGCTTCCTCATATCTTTGGATGAAGCTATAATTGAACCCATTGTGCAGTTTGATTGTTTTTTCCTCGGGCATGCCTTGGGCAATTAAATGGTCTTTTACGGTATCAGCGACAGTAACTGCGATTTGAAACAGGGGAGAGCGGACAATTTCCGCTGGGAATTTTTTCTCACTGTAGTGATGTTGCTCGTAAATCACGGGGACACCATTTTGAATGGCGGCTTTGGCAAAATTCCAGTCCCGGGTATGGACAATTTGGGTTTTGGGCCGCAGATAAAACGGCAAATAATATTTAGAAATTAGCGTGCTGGGATGCGTCCATTTCCCGCCCCATTGGGCATTAATGGGCCAGGGCAAAGGCAGCGGAGCAACCTTGAGCTGATCTTGAATATTGTAGTATTGGATTAATTCTGAGGGAGGCTGTTGAGGCTGAAAGGGTTGGAAAAACTGGGTTGGCTTAAATTTCCCCACCGCTGAATCAAGGTAAGCTAAAACGGTGGAATAGCCCAAATTTGCCGCAGCATTGGCGGAATGAACCACTTGTACCAAGCTGGCCACATTGGGCTGCGGGAGTGGGTTGCGAGTAAAAAATAGGTAATGTTTAGACATGGATTAACCCCGGTTAGTTGAATAGCTTGACAGGTTGAGCACTGATGAGCGTAATTGTTCGTAGCGGGAAATTTTAGTTGATCCCCCCAACACAGTAGTTATACTGAGACTCTATGGTGGTCTGAATCGAGAGATTTTATCAGACTTCTCCTGGGTGGAAAGGTGATCAGGTATCACATTCTTCAACCTGAAAATATTACAAAATATTTACATATCGTTACCTTCTTGGGGACAAGTTCATGAACTTTAAGGTTAGGATTATCAATATGGGGCTTCAAATTCTTAATCCACAGCTTCAAAGTATCACGATCCAAAATGACCCGTGAACACCACTCCCCGCACCACCTACTTGCATCGATCTGTTGCCATGGAGCAGCCTGGTTCTCTGCCATTATCCGCATCAGTGGACAATAATCAGACAACCCACAGCGCCTTGATTGCTGGGGCCAGCCTGCGATCGCAATTGATCAACTTTGAGCGCCATCAGTTCACGGGTCGCCTGGATATCGCCATTGCCCCCAAACAAACCTGGAGCCTTTACCTAGCCCTGGGGCGGTTGGCTTGGGCGGCGGGCGGCCTCCATCCCCGACGGCGGTGGCGGCGACAACTCCTCTGTAACCAACTGGCCAGCACAGCGGCTCAGGCAAAAATTCGTCAAAGCGATCGCTTTGAATGCTGGGATTACCAAATCCTCACCCTCTTGGCGAAACGGCAACTGGCCAACAATGAAGTGGTGATGGCGATGATTGAAGGCATTGTCACCGAGGTCTTGTTTGAAATCCTCCAAGCGATCCAACTCACCGCCCTGGGGGCAGCGGTGGAGCAATCCCCCCCCCATCCAGAACCCCAGGGGGAGTGGTTGCGCATCACCCCCCGTTTAGGCGTTCGCCCCTCCACCGCTGACACGGCCATTTTACCCCGCACTTGGACATTGGAAGTTGACGGGGCGCTCACCCAAACCCAAACCCTTTGGGGACAATGGGCCCAGGCGGGCCTCGCCCTCTGCTCCCCCAACTTGGCCCCAGTGATCAAAAACCCTCAGCAACTGCAAGCCACGCTCCCCCCCAAGAGCTACGAGCAGTTGACGGGGTTAATTAACGGCAAGCGCACGTTGCGGGATTTAGCAGTATTGCTGAAGAAAGATTTACTGATGATGACGCGATCGCTCCTCCCCTACGTCCGTCAGCAATCCATGGCGTTAAGCGAGGTCCCCGATCTGGGTTCAGCCCCCACCCCTGCCCCATCGGAATACCCAGAGAACCAACCCACCAACGGCAAAGGGGTCGTCATCTGCATTGACGACAGCCCCCAAATTGGCCGCACCCTAGAGGAAATTTTAGGGGAAGCGGGCTATGGGGTAATTTGGGTGCAAGAAGCCATCCAAGCCCTGCCTACCCTACTGCAGCACAAACCGGATTTTGTCTTTTTAGACCTGATGATGCCCATTGCCAATGGCTACGAGATCTGTAGCCAAATTCGCCGCGTTGCCCAGTTTAAAAACCTGCCGGTGGTGATCCTCACCAGTAATGATGGGTTAGTGGATCGGGTACGGGCGAAAATGGTAGGGGCCACAGATTTCATGGGCAAGCCGATCCAAGCTGCCAAACTGCTGGCTATACTGCAAAAACATTGGGTGGGAAGTGAGAAGTAGGAAGTGAGCCGATGTAGGGGCGTTGGCGTAAGCCTGCCGGAGGCACAAAAATTTTTCGCCCCCTCAAGCCTATCCCTACTCCCTACTACGCACGGGGGAGGGTACGGCTCACCTTAGCCGGGCAAAGGATCTGATCCCCATCCCGATACCCCACAAACCGCACATAGACTAATTCCCCCTCGCGAATATCGGGGCTATCGGCTTGGTGCAGTTGGGGATCAAAAAACACTTGTCCCCAGGCTTCGCCAATGGGTTGATAATCCCACCGGTCTAGAAGAGATTTAAGGGGGCCAAAGAGGGCCACCACATTACGGGCAGGGAGATTGGGCTTGACCTCCGCCATCACCGTTGCTGTGGGGAAGTTCATCAGCAGGGTTTGGAGTAGGCCAAAGGTCTCCAGTTGGAATTCCAGGGTGAGTTGATCCCGCTGCTGCTGCACCTCAGCCCGGAGGCGACGGCATTGCTGCTGAAGCTGAATCACTTGGTTATTGGCATCTTCAACGGTGGTCTGCCAATGTTGCTCTCGGCGCTCCAATTCGGTTTCGAGGAGTTCCACCCGCTCCTGAACTGTGGCCAAATCCTGACGGACAATGGCCAAACTGGTTTGGGCGGTGCTCAAGTCCATCTCCAACGTGACTTTTTCGTTATAGAGTTGCTGGCCCTGTTCATGGAGTTTGGCCACTTCTTGGAAAGCTTGACCCAGGGAGGGAAACGTGATGCCGTAGGTTTGGAAGAGTTCCTCTAAACTCCAGTTGAGGAGGATGGCCACCCGCTTGAGTTCGGCAAAACTGAGTTTATCTAAATGGCCTTGACGTAGTTGTTTAAGATGGAGGGGGGTTAAACCGCCCTTGCGTTGAAACTGGTTCCAGGTGAAGATCTTGGCTTTTTGGAGGCGATCGCTCAAAATTTCATCAAAGCGATAGGTGCAGTCCAAAGCCACGGGTGGTAACGGTGATGAATCCGGTGCTGTAGTGGAAGGGGGCGTATCGGTGGAGGAGTTGGTTTTATTACTCCCCAGTAAACTCAGGAGAAAGGCTGTGCCTCCCAACCAGAGAACAACGCCAAACCAAAAGAAATTGGATTCTTCAACCATTAACATGAGTGCTATGGGGATCGCCGCGATGGCCCACTTGGGGAAATTCTCCCCAATCTTACCCCATGCCGGATAAACTCCGTTGTGGGATCACCCGGAGGGGAGTGAGGGAGAATTTTGCTTAAAGGGTGCTCCAGTTTTTCCCGCGCCCCCCTCGACTGATCTCGCCAAGATTGGGTACGTTATTGGTGAACGTTGCCCGAGGCGTTCTCGCTATTGTTGCTGTTTTCTTAAAAATCCTTATGTTTTTTCTGCGCCGTTGCACCCTTGTCTTTGCGAGTAGTCTGATCACTGGGGGACTGCTTACCCTCGGAACACCTGCCTTTGCCTACCGTGAGGCTGATCCTTTGGCCCAAGCGCCGGACAGCTTTGACCCCAATTCTACCCTGTCTGTGCTTGAGTACAAAGTTCTCCAAGAGTTGAACCGAGCACGGACGAATCCCCACCGTTATGCCATTTGGCTTGAGGGTTTGCGGAATTACTTTAGTGCCAGTGAGATGAATTTGCCCGGTGAAAATCCGGTGAACACCCAGGAAGGTTTAGCAGCATTGGATGAGGCGATCGCCGTCCTCCGCACCCTGCGGCCTGCCCTTCCCCTAGAGGTTTCCCCCCATCTTTCTCAATCTGCCCAAAGTTTGGTGAGCGAGGCAGCTAGTGGGGCGGTGTTGGCTCAGGAGCAGGGCATTTTTGCCCAAAGTACCGGCGGCTTCCGCAGCCCCTTAATGCTGGTGGCAAAATTAATTATTGATGATGGCAACCGCGACCGCTCCCGTCGTCAAGCCCTCTTTGATGTGGGGTATCGTAGTGCGGGTATTGCCTGTCGTGGTGGTGGGGAAAATATCCAACAAAGCTGTATTGTCAGCTATGCCGGCCCCTTGAGCGATCGCATTGCCACTACTCCCACTTTGGTGCCCCTACCCGCCAGTCCCCCGGAAATCTCCGTCCAACCCGCTC
>RECT01000280.1 GCA_007693875.1 Spirulina sp. DLM2.Bin59 | reverse complement strand
GCCGCCCTTCCCCCCCCTTCACCACCTCCACCCTCCAACAGGAGGCCAACCGGAAGCTGGGGCTATCGGCTCGGGATACGATGCGCACGGCCCAGAAGCTCTATGAAGAGGGCTACATCACCTATATGCGGACGGATTCGGTGCATCTTTCGGAACAGGCGATCGCCGCCGCTCGGGATTGTGTGACGGAAAAATACGGCGCGGCATACCTCCCCGCTAAACCCCGGCAATATACGACGAAAAGCAAGGGGGCCCAGGAAGCCCACGAAGCGATCCGGCCGGCGGGTTCGACGTTCCGCACCCCGAGGGAAACGGGTTTAAGCGATCGCGAGTTCCGCCTTTACGATCTGATCTGGAAACGCACCGTCGCCTCCCAGATGGCCGATGCCCGGTTAACGCAATTGAGCGTCACGATTCAGGTGGAGGATGCGGAGTTTCGGGCCAGTGGGAAACGCATTGATTTCCCGGGGTTTTTCCGGGCCTATGTGGAGGGTTCCGATGATCCCGATGCGGCCTTGGAGGATCAAGAGGTGATTTTGCCGGATTTACAGGTGGGCGATCGCCCCAGTTGCGATAACCTCGATGTCCTCAGCCATGAAACCCAACCCCCCGCCCGCTACACCGAAGCCTCCCTCGTTAAAGTTTTAGAAAGCGAAGGCATCGGCCGCCCCAGTACCTACGCCAGCATCATCGGCACGATCATCGATCGCGGCTACGCTCAGATGCGCAATAAAACCCTGATTCCCACATTCACCGCCTTTGCCGTCTCCCGCCTTTTAGAGGATCATTTCCCCGATCTTGTCGATACCGGCTTTACCTCCCGCATGGAGCAAACCCTCGACGAAATCGCCACGGGCGAAGCCCAATGGTTGCCCTACCTAGAGCATTTTTATCTGGGGGAAACCGGCCTTGCCCAACAGGTGAAAGTCCAGGAGCAGGATATTGATGTGGCCATGGCCAAAACCGTCACCTTGGAAAACCTCAATGGCGTGGTGAAAATTGGCCGGTTTGGCCCCTATATCGAAGTGCAAAATGGCGAAGAAGTCGTCACCGCTTCGATTCCTCCCGATTTAACCCCCGCCGACCTCACCCCCGATCAGGTGGCCAAACTGATTCGCCAAAAACTCGAAGGCCCCGAACAGGTGGGGATGCATCCTGAATTTGGCGAACCCATCTACCTGCTATCAGGGAATTATGGCCCCTACGTCCAACTGGGGGAAAAAAGCGAAGCCAACCCCAAACCCAAACGGGCCTCCCTCCCCAAGGGCAAAAAGCCGGAAGATGTCACCCTGGAGATGGCGGTGGGCCTCTTAGCCCTGCCGCGCCTTTTGGGGGAACATCCCGAAACCGGCGCGAAGGTGAAAGCCAGCCTCGGCCGGTTTGGCCCCTATGTGGTCCATGACCAAGGGAAAGAGGGTAAAGATTACCGCTCCATTAAGGAGCCTGATGAGGTGCTAACCATTACCCTAGAGCGTGCTCTAGAACTCTTGGCCGAGCCGAAGCGGGGCCGGGGTCGGGGGGCCAGTAAAACCCCCTTGAAGGAGTTGGGCAGTCACCCGGAGGATCAAGAGCCGGTGAATATTTACGCTGGCCCCTACGGCAACTATATTAAACATGGCAAAGTTAACGCCAGCCTGCCGGAGGGGGAAACCCTGGAAACCATGACGTTGGAGAAGGCGTTGCCGATCCTGGCTGCTAAAGCGGGTACGAAGAAAACCACAACCAAAAAAGCGACCAGTAAAAAGGCAGCCACCAAGAAGGCAGCCACCAAAAAGCAAACGAAAACAACAACGAAAAAAAACACTCGCAACAGTTCAACCCGTAAGGAGGCTTAAACGGTGTTTTAGGGTTGACCCTGTTCGATCTGGTCTAACTGTTCTTGCCGGGCCTCGTTGGGGTCCAGTTTGCCGGTGGGGTCAAAGATCCCGGAGATAAAGTCTGTGGTGCTGGTGCGCAGGTCGTAGCTCCAACTTTTCATCGGTTCCGGTAAAAATTGATCGCCAGCGGTAAAAAAGACGATCGCGGCGATCGCCACCCCAAACAGTATTGATGATTTTATTTTCAGTAGCATCATCACCCAAATTCCTCTAAGTGCATCGCTTCTCATCATCCCTTAGGGGCGATCGCCCTCGCAATTGCCAAGGGTCAAATGCCCGGGAAAGAGGAGCCAAGACCCGGCCGCGAGGGCGAGCATTTGGGCGGCTGGGCAAGGCCATATGGGCAGACGCTATCACTGTATGCTAAAAACTAGCATTGATACGCTCAGGTCTAAAGCCGCTGAGTTTCCCGCTTACCGCTATATTTTTTATGATTTGGCGCAAACAATTTGGGCTACGGCAGTGGTGGCAGCATTTCGAGAAGTTCCCTCGGCATACCGGTGGGTTTATGGCCCTGGCCCTGGGGCTGATCTGTACCATGGCTTTGCTGTGGCGACTGGGCAGCATTGGCTTAATTGACGAAACAGAACCCCTGTTTGCAGAAGCCTCGCGCCAAATGGTGGCAACCGGCGATTGGGTCACACCCTATTTCAACGGTGAAACCCGCTTTGATAAACCCCCCCTCGTCTATTGGTTGATGGCCTTAGGCTATTTGGTGTTGGGGGTGAATGAATGGGCGGTGCGGTTGCCGTCGGCCCTGGGGGCGATCGCCCTGATCATCTTGCTCTTTTTCACCCTCCGCCGCTATGGTTATGCCCTCCCCCGCATCACCCAGGAGGATCTGCAAAGCCGCCTCAGCCAGCGACAGCGATGGCTGGCGGCGGGCCTAGGGGCGGCCATCCTCACCTTAAATTTGCAATTTATCGTCTGGGCCCGCACCGGAGTTTCCGACATGCTCCTCTGTGCCGGGATTGGCCTCTCTCTACTGTGGTTTTTTTGGGGATATGTGGAGGATGAGGGGGAAGTGCGGCCGGGATTTTGGCCTCGGCCCGCCTATTTGGGCTGTTATCTGGCCATGGCGGGAGCCGTTCTCGCCAAGGGGCCGGTGGGCATTGTCATTCCCGGCTTGGTGATCCTCAGTTTTTTAGCCTATATGGGCAACCTCAAAACCGTCTGGCAGGAGGCCAAGGTGTGGAGTGGGGCGGTGATTTTCGCCGTACTCACCATTCCCTGGTATGTGTTGGTGATCTTGGCCCATGGCCAAACCTATATTGATGATTTTTTTGGCTACCACAACGTCGATCGCTTTACCCAAGTGGTGAATAACCACAGCGGCCCCTGGTATTTCTATTTTCTCGTTGTCGCTGTGGGGTTTTTCCCCTGGTCTTTGGGGTTGCCCGTGGCCATGGCCCGGCTGCGGTTTTGGGGGCGATCGCCCTGGCAAGCTCAACCGAGACGCGCCCATTTAGGGATTTTGGCTCTGATCTGGTTTGGGGTGATCTTCCTCTTCTTCACCATCGCGGTGACAAAGCTCCCCAGCTATACCCTCCCCCTCTTACCAGCGGCAGCGATCCTCATCGCCCTCTTCTGGACACAAGCCCTCACCCTACCCCCCACGCCGCCCCGCCGCTGGAACCATAGCCTCGGGGAATGGCTCACCGGAACAGCCCATGGAGTTTTGGCCCTCATTGCTGGCGGAGTCTGGTGGATTTTACCCTGGATTCTCGGCCCCGATTCCGCCGCCCCCAACTTCCCAGCGGTGTTAATGGCTTCTGGATTACCGGCGATCGGTGGTCTGATCTGGCTGATCACCGGGATCGTCACCCTCATCCTGTTGGGGAAAAACACCACGCGCCGCTGGATTGTTGTCGTTAACCTGTTGGCTTTTTGCTGTTTCGTTAGTTTTGTCGTTGTTCCTACGCTCAACATCGTCGATCAGGAACGTCAGCAACCCCTGCGAGAACTGTCGTTACTGGCCCAACGGGTTAAAGAGCCGACGGAGGAATTATTAATGATTGGGTTTATGAAGCCCTCCGTGGCCTTTTATTCCCAAAGGCCGATCCGGTTTTTCTCCCATGGCCCCCATGCGGTGCAAGCCTTACAGCAGGAGGTGGGGGCCTCGACGCTGTTGGTGATTTCCCATCCGGAGGCGATGAGGGAATTGGGTCTGATTCCGGAGGATTATCAAGTCTTGCGCCAAAGTGGTGCTTACCAATTAACGCGGGTACAACGAGGGGGGATGATGGATCCCCGTAACCCTTAACTACGCTTAGCCAATATGAGCGCAACTATTTCCCTAATTGTGGGCCTGGGGAATCCCGGCCCGAAGTACGATCGCACCCGCCATAATATCGGCTTTGATTGTGTGGATCGCCTCGCCCACCGTTGGCAATGGTCTTGGCAGGAGCAACGCCGCTTTAAGGGATGGATCACCGAAGGCCGCAGCCCTCAGGGTGAAAAGCTGATCCTCCTCAAGCCCACCACCTATATGAACCGCTCCGGGGAAGCGATGCGGGCGGTATTGGATTGGTACAAATTACCCCCCACCTCGGTTTTAGTGGTTTATGATGATTTAGATTTACCTGTGGGGCGGTTGCGCTTGCGGCTTTCTGGGTCAGCGGGGGGCCATAATGGCATGAAGTCAGCGATCGCCCATTTGGGAACCCAAGATTTTCCCCGCCTCCGGTTGGGCATTGATAAGGGCAGTGATGCTACGATTTCCCATGTTTTGGGGAAATTTGCCCCCGCAGAGCAGCGGGTGATTCATGAAGTTTTAGATCTCGGTGTCGATGCCATCACCCTCGCCCTTAAGCAGGGGGTGGAAAAAGCCATGAGCCTCTATAACCCGCGACAGGTGGAACTTTAACCCCTTTAAAGGTGGGAACAAAAGGGGGCGATCGCCTATCATAAAACCACAAACCTAACCCCCTGTTGCCCCCATGCGTTACCTATCCGTCCCCCTCCTCTGTAGCCTACTGGTGATGGCGATCGCCCCCCTCCCCGCCCACAGCGAAGAAATCCCCATCCCCGTTCTCCCCGCCGCAACCGAGACCATTCCCGTCGAAA
>RECT01000205.1 GCA_007693875.1 Spirulina sp. DLM2.Bin59 | reverse complement strand
CGCTGCCCCCCCGCCTGCATCTCCACACAGGCGGTATTGCCGCCATAGCGCACCGTTTCTGCGCCGGGGCAGGGAATGCTACCCCGTACCCCCCAGAATTTAACTTTGAATCGTGATTGTTGCTCGGACATATCAGCGTCATGAAGATGGGTTTAGCTAAAACCAAAGGCGGGAAGGACGGGCGTGAGAACGCCGGAGCATCCTCCATTACTCTGCATCGCCCCAGGCCTCAACTCAGGATGAAGTTGAAAATCACTCGACTCCCGAGGGGAAACCAGGGCAGATAACAGGGAGCTGAAAAACCCCAGGATTAAGCAAGCTGTCTGATCCAGGATAACCAAATCTTGATGCATCCAGATCACTTAATTCAGGGAAATTACGGATCTAACCTAGTCTTTGTCGCTGACGTTGAACAACAGAGGCAAACCGCCTTTGCCATCGCCGCCCATCACCAATACCTTGGGCATCTGCGAGCCGCCATTGCGCCAAGCTTCGATGGCCTCCTTCTGCAACACTAAGCCCCCCCCTTGGGCTTTCAAGGTTTCCGCCAAGAGTCGTTGGGCTTCGGCGCGTCCTTTAGCGCGGTTAATATCTGCCTGGGCCTGCTGCTCCGCCTCACGGGCAATGTAGATCGCCCGTTGGGCCCGCTGCTCGGCAATTTGCTTATCTTCTACAGCACGGGCGAATTCCGGCGAAAACGTCAGATCCACCACACTGGTATCTAGGACTAAAATGCCATAGCGATCCAGGCGCTCCGTTAAGGCCTTGTCGAAATCGTTCTTAAGCTCCGACCGTTTGGTAATCGATTCCTCTACGGTGCGGATGGCGGCGGCAATCTTAAAGGATTCTTGCGTTTGGGGCGCGATAATTTTCGAGACGACATTTTGCAGCGTCCCCTGTTCCCGCCGAATATTGACCACATTCATGGGGTCAAGGCGGAAGTTAATCGCAAAGCTGGCGGTGAGTTCCTGTAAATCCTTCGTGGAGCTTTGGGCTGGGACTTCAAACTTTTGCACCGTGACATCATAGATATCCACCTGGGACACCAAGGGGGGTTTAAAGTGGATGCCTTCAAGGAGGGGGCCATTTTGGGCTTTCCCGAGGATGCTGAGGACACCCGCTTGGCCGGGATTGATGATCACAAAGGAGTTAAACCCGATTAAGACAATCAGGGCGGCAATAATGCCACCGATCAGCGGTTGAAGGTTAGGGGTGGATGAATTTCGCAAAACAGGCTCCGGAATGAGAGAGATAACTTGAGATTGAGGGGGCGATCGCCCCACAGGGGGCCGCCAAGGGGGTTAGATAAACCGTTTGATCGTGTCGTAGCGATCATCGAGGGGATTTTCCTCAAAGCGTTGGAGGTGCTTTTCCCACTCGTTGAGCCACTGAGGGAGGGGTTTCTCCCCCGCTTGATGGCGGGCGATCGCCGTCTGACATTGCTCATAAAACTGAGCAAAGCGTACATAGTTATCGAGATCTGCCCCCGAGATATTGTATCCAGAAGTCTGTGCAACCCCGGCAAACCCTTCCCGCGTAGATGGACAGGGGGGTTTGAGTTGCTCCTGTAGGGTTGGATCGTCACAGACTTTCTGGAAAAATTTGATTACGTCATTTCGCCGAGACATTCCGTCTTTACTCTCTACAATGGGTCACAGGCTCCATTTTAAAGGAACTTTCTAACCCACTGAGCTAGGAAGGGGTGGGTTTAACAAAAATATGCAAGGCGGGGCGGGCTACCCTAGCGGTAATTATTGAATTGTAGGGCGACGGGGAACTCCTCCCCCTTGAGAAATTGCATCACCGCTTGGAGATCATCCTTCGATTTGGCCGTCACCCGCACCGAATCCCCCTGCACTGAGGCTTGCACCTTTTTAAAGCCATCGCGGATTTGCTTGCTGATTTTTTTCGCCAACTCCACCTCGATCCCTTTTTGGAGCGTAATTTCCTGGCGGACTCGGCTGCCGCTGGCGGATTCCACTTTGCCATAGACAAAGATTTTTTGGGAAAGATTGCGCTTGGCCGCCTTCTGACGGAGGAGATCCTGGATCGTGTCCAGGGTCATTTCGTTATTGGTGTGGATGGTAATGGTGGTTTCACCAAGTTCAACGGTACTATTGGTGTCCTTGAGATCGTAGCGACTTTTGAGTTCCCGCAGCACCTGATCCACTGCATTCACCATCTCTTGACGGTCGAAATCGCTGACCACATCAAAGGAAAAGGTAGAAGCCATAGATTAATCCAGAATAGGGCCGACGGTTAATAAACTTAAAACATACAGCGTGAGGCTGCAAGCGGAGCCGATGCCGAACATCAGCGATCGCCCCAGGGGAAGATTGACAATATAAAACAGCGAAAACAGTAAACGCGCCACCAAAAAGGCGATCGCCCCATAGGCCGCCCAGGGGGAATCCACCCCCGTCCCATAGGCCATCAAAGCCGCTGGGGCGTAAATCATCAAGGCCTCAAAACTATTTTGATGGGCCCAGGTTGCCCGTTGGGCATAGGGGGGCAAGCGATCAAACATGGCGCGGGGGGCCGCAATATCCATCCCCACCTGAAATCGGCCATAGGCCACCACCAGGTAAGGGACATAGACCAAGACAACAGCCCCAACAATCGAGTAGAGCAGCAGGGCTGGCACAGCAACATTCATGGGGCCAAAATCCTAATCAAAATAAAACAGCGTCACAACGCGGCGTTGCTCCTCGGCTTCGGCACAGGTTTGCAACAGCGTATGGCTGTCATGGAAGGCAAAGCAGATCAACTGTTGACACCGGGCGATAATTTCCCGATTACAGATGGCGCTGGCTTCTGCCAAAGAAAGCTGATCATGATCGCTATGCTCGACCAAATGCACAACGTTTTCGAGGGTATCGCGGGATTCACGGGGTTGCCGGGCCAAACTTTGGGGCAAAATTACCGTGAGTAGATTCGGGTCGGCCCGCATCGCGCCGCGAATGGCCGCTAAATTAGTCCCCGTTGCACCAGAAGTCATGACCCGATTCCCCGCCAGGACGAGGGCATAGGTCATGACCTCAATCAGGTTTTGATGGGTAATAGGGACATGGCGCGACCCTAAGAGGGCAATGCGCTTGGAACCGGTTTGTTGAATGGTCGCAAGTTCCTGGGCGAGGCTATCGATTTCTTGAACTTCAATCGGCTGACTCAAGTTGGGTTGTGTAGGTTAAAAATGACCCAAGTATTGTAACAAAACCCCTTGATTCCAGCGAGTTTTCTGGGAATTTCCCCAGTTTTCCTCCGGAAAGCAGCAAGATAGGATGATCCATGACAAGGCTTTTTGCCCCTTCATCCTCACTTCATGCTTGACCTCGATCTCTTAATCCGCGCCCGTTATCCCCTCCTCTACCTCGTCACCCCGGAGGAGGAACCCCTCTTGCAAGCTCTAGCAACGGTGGCCCAGCAGTTGGTTCCCCAGCGGCAGTTGTTGGTGTGGGATTTGGTGCGGGGTTGGCAGGATAATGGCACGCACCGCAATGCGGTAATGGGGGCCTTGGGGCGGGTGCGGACGGAAGAAGTGGAGCCGACGCTGTTTATCCTCAAGGATCTCCATTTCATCCTCCAATATCCTCACAATCCCGCCAATGCCCCGGTGATTCGCGAGTTAAAAAATCTCGCCGCTGAACTGAAGTACACCCACCACACGCTGATTCTGACGAGCCACACGCTGATTTTGCCCTCGGAATTGGCGGAAGAGGTGACGGTGATTGATTTTCCTTTGCCCGATGAGGGGGCGATCGCCCGTCTACTGCGGGATTTGGTGGCTCCGGATCAACTGCGTCTCAATGATTTAGCCCAGGAGCAGTTAATTAAAGCCTGTCAAGGGTTGAGCCAAACCCGGATCCAGCGGGTATTGGCCCGGGCCTTAGCGGCCAAGGGGGAAATTAACGCCTCGGATATTGAAAGCGCCCTCGGGGAAAAAAAACAGGCCATCCGCCAAACCGGGTTACTGGAGTTCTACGCAGCGGAGGCCTCCCTCAAAAGTGTGGGGGGCTTGGAAAACCTCAAGCAGTGGGTACGGTTGCGGAAAGATGCCTTCACGGAAGAAGCCCGCCGCTATGGCATTCCCAACCCCAAGGGGGTGCTGTTGGTGGGGATTCAAGGGACGGGGAAATCCTTATCCGCCAAAACCATCGCCCATGAATGGCGATTGCCCCTGCTGCGCCTCGATACGGGGCGGCTGTTTGGGGGATTGGTGGGGGAAAGTGAAAGCCGGGTGCGGCGGATGATTCAGGTGAGCGAGGCGATCGCCCCCTGCGTCCTCTGGATTGATGAAATTGATAAGGCCTTTGGCAATATTAGCGGCGGCGTAGATGGGGATTCGGGAACATCGCGGCGGATGTTTGGGGCCTTAATCACCTGGATGCAGGAAAAAACCGCTCCGGTGTTCATCGTCGCCACCGCCAACAATGTCCGGATTCTGCCGGCGGAATTACTGCGCAAAGGCCGGTTTGATGAAATTTTCTTTCTCAACCTGCCTACGGAAAAGGAACGAATCGCCATTTTTAAAGTCCATCTCCAGCGGTTGCGCCCCACCCGACTGCGGGAATTTAACCTTTCCCTCCTGGCGAAACAGACCAAGGATTTCAGCGGCGCAGAAATTGAGCAGGTGATTTTTGATGCCATGCACCAAGCCTTTGCGGAAGGGACGGAGGGGCAGCGGCGGGATTTTGTCGATCAGGATATTCTCCGCGCCATTGAGGAAACCGTCCCCCTGGCCGCCATTGCCCGTGACCAGATCGAAGACCTCAAACGCTGGTCGGCGGAAGTGGGGGCCCGCACCGCCTCCCAGGATAATGAGTTAACCCAGGCCCTGCGGGACTACATGAAACGACGGGGGTTTAAGCCCGGGGGGGAAACTTGAGGCAAACCACAGGAATTGGTTATCTGGATCACACCAACGGGAAAATCCCTCGCTAAAATTAGGGTGTGAGTTGCCCACTGTTTAGGACAGTGGCCCCTCCATCCCTTAAACTTGCCAGCATCTCAATTCGTTAACACGGTATGGAATCCAGTGGTTCATCTGTCAAAGCTGCGGAGCCTCCTAGTCATAGGTGGAGCCAAGCTATCGGCACTTTTATTGCAATCTCAACGCTCATCATTCCGACGCTCATCATTGCTTCCTATGCATCCCCCGATGGATTAGAACTTCAACCCACGCCGACGACGCGATCAACCCCCTCGGACAGTTCACCCCCGTCTTGGCTCGCTTGGCTGGAGCGATCGCCCTAACCCCGGGTTAAGCTGCGCACCATCGGCAATTCCTGGTATTATTTGGGTTGCAATCCCATTGCCTCAAGCATTGCGCGGCATTGCGCCCAGAGCCTTTCGGAGTATTTTCATGGATTTAGCGCGGATTCCAGCCCAACCCAAGCCCGGCATTCTCAACGTTCTCATTGAGATCCCGGCGGGCAGCAAGAATAAATACGAGTTTGACAAAGACCTCAATGCCTTCGCCCTTGACCGAGTGTTGTATTCCTCGGTGCATTATCCCTATGACTACGGGTTTATCCCCAATACCCTTGCCGATGATGGCGACCCCCTCGATGGCATGGTGTTGATTGATCAGCCCACGTTCCCCGGTTGTGTGATTCCGGTGCGACCCATTGGCATGTTGGAAATGATCGATGGGGGCGATCGCGATGAGAAGCTGATCTGTGTTCCCGATAAAGACCCCCGCTATGCCCAGGTGAAATCCCTGGAAAATATTTCGAGCCATCGCCTCGACGAAATTGCCGAATTTTTCCGAACCTACAAGAACCTGGAGAAGAAAGAAACGGAAATTTTAGGCTGGCAAGGGGTGAGTGAAGTCTTAAAACTGGTGGAGCGCTGTATCCAAGCGGCCCACTAGCATCCCGTCCCATGCAGGGGGTTGTCCAGAACAGTGCAATTGTGACCTAACTCACAAGTTCCCCGTGATAGTCACGCTACCATAGGGAGAAGCTTAGGATAGAATTATCCTGAACCCGCCTCTGGGCAAGAGTAAAGCTCAACTAGGGTTTTGCCCCCTGCTCACCCTTGCCCTTACTTTCCCCGAAGTCGCGGCAGCGGGCCAAGAGTACAGGGATGCTCAATGATCATCGTGTTGACGTTATTCTCAACCAGCAGCCGTAGATATCACAATGCCAAGTACCCATGATGTCCAGGAGGATAGCCTTGCTGTGAGTGTTGATGTGCAGTTTTGGGGCGTTCGTGATCAAATTGCAACTCCCGGTGAAGACACAGTACGGTACGGAGGTAATACATCCTGTGTAGAAGTTCGCACGGGCAAAGCTTGCTTGGTTTTCGATGGGGGGACGGGGTTGAGGAAATTGGGGAACAGTCTCCTCGCACGGATGCCGGTGGAAGCCCATTTATTTTTCACCCATTGCCATTGGGATCGGATTCAAGGCTTTCCCTTTTTTGTACCCGCTTTTATTCCCATCAATCATTTCCACATCTACGGAGCCAACGCTTCAAACGGCTCTACCTTTCAACAACGGCTCAGTAAGCAGATGCTGGGGCCGAATTTTCCTGTGCCGATCCAAGTGATGCAGTCGAAACTGGAGTTTCACGACCTCAATGATTTGGCCAAGCGAGAAATTGATCAAGATGTGATTGTGGAGAGTTGCCTGCTCAATGATCATCATCGCTCCGTGGGGTATCGGATCACGGCCCACGGCACAACGGTGGTCTATGCCATGAGTCCCGATGACTGTTTAGAAAGTGCCAGTTCTCCCCTGTTTGAGTTTGCTCGCCATGCGGATTTGTTGATCTTGGCGGCTCCACGGGCGACGGCGGCGGGAGTGCCATTGGATTTGCAGGGGCGCGATCGCCTCCATGATAATCTCCGCCTGATTAAAGATGTGGGGGTGAAGCAGGTGGTGCTTTCCCTCCACAATCCCGACCACAGTGACGACTACCTGGATCACGTTGAATCACAATTACAGCAGCTTTTCCCCAATCTTTCCCTCGCCCGGGAAGGCATGATCATTCCCCTCCCTTAACCTGTTGCTCCATGGCCTTTTTCCACAATCCTCCCCCCTGGCAGTCTCCCACTGCCTCGATCACCGCTGAATCTGCCTACTTGACCCGCCGCCGTGTCCTCAAGGGGCTGTTGGGTTTGGGGATGGCCACAACGATTTTGCCCTTAACGGGGTGTAAGGCCGGCGGTGCTCCCCTGGATGAGTTAGAGAAAACCTATAATTTGCCGGCCCTGCCTTTACGCCGCAATGGGGCCTTTGGGGTGGGCGATCGCCCCCTCACCAGCCAAAATCTCGCCAGTCAGTACAACAATTTCTATGAATTTGGCGGCAATAAATCGATCTGGCGAGCCGCCCAAGCCCTCCCCACCGATGAATGGACGCTGGAAGTGACGGGATTAGTGAATCAACCCCGCACCTATAATCTCGATGATCTCCGCAAAACTTTTGATCTTGAAGAGCGGATCTATCGGTTCCGTTGTGTGGAGGCCTGGTCGATGGTGCTGCCCTGGGTGGGCTTCCCGATGCACAAAATCATCGCGGCGGTGGATCCCCAACCGGCGGCCAAGTTTGTGCAGTTCACCTCTTTTTATGATCAAGAGATCACGCCGGGGCCGGGGTTCCATTTAGGGGGGTTGCCTTGGCCCTACCGGGAAGGGTTACGGATTGAGGAGATGGCCAATGAGTTAGCATTTTTTGCCGTCGGGATTTACGGGAAAGAATTGCCGAAGCAGCACGGCGCACCGATTCGAGCGGTTTTACCCTGGAAATATGGCTTTAAGGGGGCGAAATCCATCGTTAAAATTGAATTTGTGGCGGAGCAACCGGCGACCTATTGGCATACGCTGATCCCCAACGAATACGGTTTTGAAGCCAACGTCAACCCCAACAAGCCCCATCCCCGTTGGTCTCAAGCCCAAGAGCGTTTTATCGGCCCCGGCGCAACCCTAGACTGGGAAATGAGGGAAACCCTCCCCTATAACGGCTATGGGGAGCAGGTCGCCCATTTGTATGGTTAAGGGGAATATTCCTGAGTTTAAGATTATTGAACGGTGCGTCAGACATAATTCAACCATCAACATCATCATTGATCCGGTCTGACGCACCCTACGCTTGGGTTGTAGGGTGCGTCAGACCGGTTAATCTCTGAGGCAAAAGAGCAGCGTAACGGCTGACGCACGCACCATTTATTGCGCAATCTGCCGCCCAATAGCCATGCCACGGCGGAGCCATGGCACGAGATTGGGATTAGTCGTTAATAGCGGAGTTGATTGTGGGCGGCTTCGGAAATGACGGGTAAGTCTGCGTACTGGCCCCGCAAGGATTGGACAATGGCAAAGATTCCTCCCGTAAGGACGGCGATAAAAATGGCACTTTCAAAGCCGCCGATAATCCAAGTCATTAAATCCGGTGTGGTGGTGCGGAAGAAGGGATCACCCAAACCGCTGGAGAGGTTGAGCAGATTTAAAACCAACCGCACCAAGAACGCCAAAATTGAAATCAGGATTGCTTGTAACGTATTGAAGCGGACAAAATGGGCAATATCGCGATTGTTCACCACTAATAAAAATAGGCCAAAAAATAACCCCATTTGCACCACTGGAAAGCCGCCAAGGGTGAAGTTATAGATGGCCAGTAATGGCGTTAAAGCAACAAGCAATAGGAGTAACGGAGGGAACAGGCTTGCCAAAAACACCCCAAAACCCAGCACATCTAAAATCGGCATTAAATAAACCAAGGCTCCGAAAATGCGGTCTTGGGTGCTGGTTGTGCCTCGCCAGGTCATGGGCTTTACTCCTTAGGGGTTAATCTGATCCAATATTAGCGACCCGGAACCCCATTTGACATTCATAATAGGTGGCGGCTTCGGGGGGGTCGGTGCAAAGGGCGGGATTATGGCCACAGGCACGGATGGCACAGCCCAGTTTCCCCTGCCGCCAGCGGGGTTGGCCGTGGTGATCCGCTAAAAGGCAGCCTTGGCAAACCTGCTGGGGGGTAAGAATTTGGGTATCTGTCACAATGACGAGCATTGTCCCCTCCCTGGTTGTGAATAATGGCACAATCTCATTTAACTTCATCTTAATCCAGATCCGGGGCGACTGGGGCGATCGCCTCTATCCCCAGATCCCAAAGTCGGGGTATGATGGGAAATCCGCACCCCACTGAAAGCGTTTTATTCCCATGGCCGACACCGATCTTCAGATTTTGCAGCAGAGCGATCCGGCGATCGCCACCATCCTCAGCCAAGAACTGCAACGCCAACGCGACCACCTCGAACTGATCGCCAGCGAGAACTTTACCTCCGCTGCCGTCATGGCCGCCCAAGGCTCCGTCCTCACCAATAAATATGCCGAGGGGCTGCCGAAAAAACGCTACTACGGCGGCTGTGAGTTTGTGGATTTGGCGGAACAACTGGCCATCGATCGCGCTAAGGAATTGTTCGGGGCCGCCATGGCCAATGTGCAACCCCATTCCGGCGCTCAGGCTAACTTTGCCGTCTTCCTCACCCTCCTCAACCCCGGCGATAAAATCATGGGGATGGATCTCTCCCATGGGGGCCACCTCACCCACGGCTCCCCGGTGAATGTGTCGGGGAAATGGTTTGAAGTGGTGCAGTATGGCGTGAGCCAGGCGACGGAAACCCTCGATTATGATGAGGTAATGGCGATCGCCCAACGGGAAAAACCCAAACTGATCATCTGTGGTTATTCCGCCTACCCCCGCACCATTGACTTTGCCAAGTTTCGGGAAATTGCCGATGCCGTCGGAGCCTATCTGTTAGCAGACATGGCCCACATTGCCGGCCTCGTCGCAGCGGGCCTCCACCCCAACCCCGTCCCCTACTGCGATGTCGTCACCACCACCACCCATAAAACCCTGCGGGGGCCTCGGGGCGGCTTAATTCTCTGCCGCGATGCGGAATTAGGCAAACAGTTAAATAAAGCCGTGTTTCCTGGCACTCAAGGCGGCCCCTTGGAGCACGTTATTGCCGCCAAAGCCGTAGCCTTCGGGGAAGCCCTGCGGCCGGAATTTAAAACCTACTGCGCTCAGGTGATTGCCAACGCCCAGGCCCTTGGTCAAGGGTTTGTGGATCGCGGCTTTAAGATTGTTTCCAATGGCACCGATAACCATTTAATTTTGGTGGATCTGCGCTCCATTGGCATGACGGGGAAAGTGGCGGATGGCTTGGTGAGTGGCGTGAATATTACCGCCAATAAAAATACCGTGCCCTTTGACCCCGAATCCCCCTTTGTCACCAGTGGCCTGCGGTTGGGTTCCCCGGCCATGACGACGCGGGGCATGGGAACCGGGGAATTTACCGAAATTGCCAATATTATCGCCGATCGCCTCCTCAATCCTGAAGATGAAACCGTGGCGGCCAACTGTCGGCAACGGGTGGCGGCATTGTGCGATCGCTTCCCCCTCTATCCCCATTTACAAACCGCCCTACCCGCTTTGGTTTAATTGCCAAGGAAGAATAAACCCAGGGGAGAATTTTGGGATTTAGGGGCGATCGCCCTAGGCTTAACGGGTAATTTAGTGTAGATTTTAGCTGAACCCTCCGGTGAAGCCCCTGAATGTCTCCCCATCTCTACCATTTAATTGCATTTCTCGTTTCGGCGATCGTTGTCTTGTGGAGCACTCCGGTGGTCAAAACCCTTGGCCTGAAAAGTGGCCATGTTGACCATCCCAACGAGCGTAAGGTTCACCGCCAGCCCATTGTGCGCCTAGGCGGTGTTTCAATTTTTGCCAGTACCCTCATTGCCCTGCTCTTGGTTTGGGGTTTGGGCGGTTTTGAGGGCCTTTCCCCCGCCGCCCAGGCGGGAATTTGGGGGGTTGCCTTTGGCAGTGTGGGGTTTTTCTGCATTGGTTTAGCCGATGATCTGTTTAATCTCAGTGCCTTGTCGCGGTTAGCCATGCAGGTGGCGATCGCCGTCATTGTTTGGCATATCGGTGTACAAATTGATTTCCTTTCCATTCCCTTTGGGGGGTTAGTGGATATCGGTTGGCTGAGTTTGCCGGTGACGGTGATTTGGTTGGTGGGCATGGCCAACGCCATCAACTGGATCGATGGCCTCGATGGTTTAGCCGCTGGTGTATCCGGAATTGCGGCGGTGGTGATGCTGATTGTCACCCTGTTTATGAACCAACCCGGCGCGGCCCTGATTGCCGCCGCCCTCGCCGGTGGCTCCCTTGGCTTTCTGCGCTACAACTTCAACCCGGCGCAAATCTTCATGGGGGATGGTGGTTCCTATTTTATTGGCTTCACCCTCGCAGGGGTGGGGGTAATTGGTTTGGTAAAAACGACGGCGGTCACGGCGGTATTACTCCCCTACCTGATCCTGGCGGTTCCCATCCTCGATATGTCCGCCGTGATTATTTCCCGCCTTAGCCAAGGTAAATCCCCCTTCCGGCCTGATAAACGCCATTTGCACCACCGTTTACTGGATGCGGGGATCTCCCAACGGCTGACGGTTCTGTTTATCTATGCCCTCACCTTTTGGGTGGGGAGTTTAGCCCTCGCCTTTTCCGGGATTCCCAGCGGCTACACCTATGCGATCGGGGCAACAATGCTCCTGGCCTATGCCAGTTGGCAGGTGTGGCGCAACAGTAGCAAGGTGAGTGGTTAATCCGATGACGGCGGAAATTATTTGCGTTGGCACAGAATTACTCCTGGGGGAAATCCTCAATAGTAATGCGCGGTTTTTAGCCGGTGAATTGGCGCGGTTGGGGATTCCCCATTATTTTCAAACGGTGGTGGGGGACAATATCGAGCGGATTCATCAGGTGCTGGCCTTGGCCGTGGGGCGATCGCAACTGATTATTTTTACCGGCGGCCTGGGGCCCACCCCCGATGATTTAACCACGGAGGCGATCGCCCAATTTTTTCACACCCCCCTCACGGAACGCCCGGAAGTATTACAGGACATTACCGAGAAGTTTGCCCAACGTCGTCGGCAAATGACCGCCAATAATCGCAAGCAGGCGTTACTGCCGGCAGGCTCCCAAGTGCTCCCCAATCCCACCGGCACGGCTCCCGGCCTGATCTGGGAACCGCAACCGGGGGTAACGCTGCTCACGTTTCCCGGTGTGCCGTCGGAGCTATACCACATGTGGCAGCAAACCGCCGTGCCCTATCTCCACAGCCAAGGCTGGGGGCGGCAGGTGATTCATTCCCAGGTGTTACGGTTTTGGGGCATTGGTGAATCGGCGTTAGCCACGAAGGTGGCGGATTTTTTCACGCTGACCAATCCCACCGTTGCCCCCTATGCAGCAGCGGGAGAAGTACGGCTACGGCTCTCAGCGCGGGCGGATTCCCAGGAGGCGGCGATCGCCCTCATTGAACCGGTAGCGGCGCAAATTTGCGCCATCGCTGGGGCGGATTATTTTGGCCAAGATGAGGCCACCTTAGCAACGGTGGTGGGGGATCTCTTGAAAAGCCGGGGTCATACCGTGGCGGTGGCGGAATCCTGTACCGGCGGCGGGCTGGGGGCGATGCTCACCGCTGCCCCAGGCAGTTCAGCCTATTTCTATGGCGGCGTGATTACTTACGCCAATGGGGCCAAGGTGAAACAATTGGGGGTGAGTCCGGAGGTATTGGCCCAACAGGGGGCAGTGAGTGAGCCGGTGGCCAAGCAGATGGCCCTAGGGGTGAAGGCCTTGGCGGGAACCGATTGGGGGATTAGTCTTACCGGCATTGCGGGCCCCGATGGGGGAACGGAGCAGAAGCCGGTGGGATTGGTATATATCGGTTTAGCCCGTCCCGATGGGGGGGTGGATATTTTTGACTATCGCTTTGGCCAGGAGCGCGATCGCGCCACCATCCGCGACTTGAGCGCCTGCCATGCCCTCGATCGCCTCCGTCGCCAACTTTTAGGCCTCTAGGCCGCCTTCTGGGGGAGCAAATTTGAAATCTTTCATCATTTTCGTAAAATTTCGTTACAATAGGGGGAGAGATAAAACTCAATGTTAAAAATTAGCGTTCCCTCCCGAATGCTACGGTTAAAATAGAACTAAGGTCTCACAGGAGCATTTTGTTCGATGGAATATTTAGATAAGGTATTGGAAGAACTCAAAGCATGGGCCCGCCGCATTGTCGAGGCACTGTTTGGCCCAGAACCGGAGCCAGAACCGGAACTGATCCCCATTCCTGTGCATGACCGTCGTCGTTCTCGCTAACCCTAAAAAGGACGGGCGACCCCGATGGCTGACAACTCCATACTAAATTCGAGTATCTCGGTTCTCCACGGCCCCAACCTCAATCTGTTGGGCCAACGGGAGCCGGGAATTTATGGTGTATTAACCTTGGCGGCGATTAACGAGCAGTTAATGGCGGACGGGTTGGATTTGGGTGTGCGCGTCACCTGTTTTCAATCGAACCATGAGGGGGAACTGGTGGATCAAATCCAGAGCGGGATTGGTGCTGTGGATGGGTTTGTGATTAATGCCGGGGCCTATACCCATACGAGCGTGGCAATTCGGGATGCGATCGCCGCTGTCCAAATCCCCACGGTGGAAGTCCACCTCAGCAACATCTATCGCCGCGAGGAATTCCGCCACCATTCCTATCTCGCCCCGGTGGTGGTGGGTCAGATCAGCGGTTTTGGGGCGATGAGCTACCGTTTAGGGTTAAGGGCGATCGTCGCCCATTTGCGGGACTAGTTGCTTAATCAATGGTGCGTCAGCCGTTAGGCTACTCTTTTGCATCCTGGGTTCATCGCTGACGCACCCTACGCATCGATTGTAGGGTGCGTCAGACAGGATCAATCATGGTATTGACGATTGATTGGTGTCTGACGCACCATTTACGACAAAATTCCAGATGTAGGGGCGAAAAATTTTTCGCCCCCAAGCCCATGCAGTCATTAAAGCTAGCAACAGGACTTGAACCCGCAACCGTCTCATTACAAGTGAGGTGCTCTACCAATTGAGCTATGCTAGCAAACAGTCAACTATGGTAGCAAAAAAAACTAAACTGTGGCAAATAACTCAAAAATTTGCCGACAAAACACCTTCAACTTCTCCGTCACATCACCATAGGGCAGGTCTGACCCCTCAATACCCCACCGATCCAGCGTCGAAAACCGCCAAGCCTCGCCCCGATGGTTAAAACTGGCCACCTCAACGCCAATCAGCCGCCGTTCTTCCCCCTCCCCATGGAAGCGAACTTGCACCAAAATGCTCCGGCCCTGCAGCCGAGGACTCCAGCCGGGAAAATGAAAACCGAGATCAATGGAATCGGGATCAACCCATTCCTGGGTATCTGGGTCACTACGCCAGGGGGTGAGATCCGCCTTAGCATCGGGAAATTCCACCTTAAACAAATTGGCGATCGCCGCAATCTTAGCGGTTAGTTCTAGGTCTTTGGCTTGTTCTGCGGCATTCACGCGCCAGACTCCTCTCTGTTAACAGGGGTTTAACCTTGGGTTATACAACAAAATTTTAGCGAATGTAATGGGAGGGGGAAGTAGGAAGTGGGGAGTAGGAAGTGGGAAGTGGGAAGTGGGAAGTGGGAAGAGGCTTTCCTCTTTTCTCTCTCCTCTTGTCTCTTTTCTCCCTTAAGCGACAGCGTAGATCAATGGGATGGCGGCCCAGGCGGCAACGTGGAACTCGTAATGATCGCCGCTATCGCCCTTGGCTATGGGTTGGCTGGCGGCGTGGAGGTCTTGGAGGAGGGCTTGGGTGAGCCGCAGGGGGTTGGCCAACTCCATGAAGCGATCGCCCTCTCCTTTCGGTTGGGGCTGTTGGGCTAAATGCTTGCGGGTGGCGGGGAAGGGGGCGCGGCTACAGATGATGTAGAGACGGTTAAGACCGGGGGAACCGGCCATGATCCCCGTGAGGCTCGATGTGGGGGCCGGTAGGGTTAACACCGTTTGCGGCTCAATCACCCAATGGGCGCGATCGCCTGTGACTGCGGGATAGAGGGCAATGGCCCGGCTGCGACTATCCAACCCCACCACCAGCATATGCAGGGGATCATCCCCCCAATTTTCCACCTGATACTGCACCATCGTTCCCAAGGGCAAAGACAGCAAACCTGGAGCGGTGATAATTTGCGAGGTAGCGGTGAAGGTTTGGGCGCGGCGGGTGCGATATTGCGCCAACAGCGTGGGCTGGGGCTGCATACGACTGAGGGAAACCTGAATCGGCAATTGGGAAGATTCGCTATTACTCAATAACTGCCACCACTTCGCCGCTAACAACGTTGTCAAAGTGGGCACAAACCGATTCACCGCCAACTTGACCGCCTCTTCAGAACTGCCAACGGTATTGGGAACCGGCACACCGCCAGCGGAAAATAACTCATAGCCTTGGGGTAGTTCCTGCTGTTGGGTGGTGGCAATGGCCACCGGCACAATGGAACCAGTGCGACTGAGGAGATAATCTGTGGCCTGCTCCCCCGCCAGCACCACATTACTGACACTGGGAATATTCGCTAAGGCACTGGTGGCATCCACCCGCTCAATGCGCTGGAGTTGGGGATCAAGGGCAATGGTGAGGCCCATATTGCGGGGGAATACCCGGAGCCATTCCTCCACCCCCTGGCCCGGCTTTAAGGGGGAAGCGGGTTCTCCGAGGGTGACGGCCTTGGCGGTGAGGCCAGACCGCGATCGCACCTCCACCACCTGGTTTGTCCCCATCACCCGAAACTGCGATCGCCCCTGGCTATGATTCCAAATCCAGGGATTCATCCCCCCCAGCTTTAACTGCACCTCATTACCATCCCCCACCGTGGCAATTTAGCCCTCGATACCGGTGGGTTGAATCGGGGTGGTTTTGAAGAGGGGGCGATCGCCCTGAACTTTGCCCTTGGTGTAGGGTTCTTGGGCAGCGGTCGGTGTCAGGGTTTCGCTGAGATGTTCCAGGGTAAACCAGAGGGTGGGGGCAGGTGTATGGGCCCAAAGCCATTGGGTCAAACTATAGGTCAATAGCCCCGCCGTCACCCCCGACCACCGTCCCTCTAAAGCCCCATCTGCCCCCAATAGTAGCCCCGGCCATTGTTGCCAAGGGGGAAGATTCGCCTTAAACCGCGCCCGGCCCAACCGTTGGCGCAGTTGTTCCGCCACCGCTAACTCCGCTTGGCTGGGGTATTCTGCCGGGGCATCGGGGTGGGAGCGCGATCGCCAACTGCCCTGGAGTAATTGCCCAAAACTTTGGTAGGCCGTATCTAAAACCACGAGGGCCTGAGTGGTGGGGAGCGATCGCAACAGCAACAACAGGGTTTCTTCTAAAACACCATTACCCACCACCTCCGTTGCCTCAGCGGTTTCCCGATCCACCGAAACCAAACGATTGAGTAACAGCGGCTGATCCCCGGAGCTATGGACTTGCGCCCCATAGCCACTGAAGTGGAACACCACCTGATCGCCGGTTTTAGCCTGTTTAATTAAATGCTCAGAAAAAGCCGTCTCAATATTTTCGCGGGTTCCCTGTTGATCCGTGAGGGTGACAATATCCGCCGGTAAAAACCCAAAGCGATGGATCAGCAAATCCCGCTGTAATTCCACATCCATCACACACCCTTCAAGGGCGGGATGATGGGGATAACGATTAATCCCCACCAAGAGGGCCAACTTCCGAGGCCCCCCAGCGGTCAAAGTTTCCTGATATTGCGTGGCGGAGGCTGCCCAACTGGGGGAAGGGGCGATCGCCCCGGTTCCGGTCGTCAGCAGGGCTAGCCCCACCCGTTGTAAAAAGGTGCGCCGATCCAATCCCATAACCCGTGCTGCTGATGATCTCGAGTGCGTTGCTATCAGCCTAACAGGAAAGGGGGAGGATCTGACGGAGCGATCCCAGTCAATCCTCCCCTGATTCAGGATTAATGGGGGATCTGCATCGCCCGGGCCAACTCCCGCGCCACCTCTGGCCGGGAAAATTCCGGCGGCGGCAACTCACCACTACGCAACAAGGCCCGCACCTTTGTCCCGGAAAGGTGAACCCGTTCCTCCGGTTTACTGGGGCTGGTTTTCGTCGTCGCCATCTGCTGGGTGCGGGTGCAGTAGAAGGCGTGCTCAAACTTCATCGGGATGATCCCCAGTTCCCCCGCTTCAAATTCATCAAAAATATACTGGGCATCATAGGTTCCGTAATAGTCCCCCACGCCAGCATGATCCCGCCCAACAATGAAATGGGTGCAACCATAGTTTTTGCGAATCAAGGCGTGGAAAATCGCCTCACGGGGGCCGGCATAGCGCATGGCTGAGGGGTTAATGGCCAAAATCACCCGGTCTTGGGGGAAATAATGCTCCATCATGATTTCATAGCAGCGCATCCGCACATCGGCGGGGATGTCGTCGCTTTTTGTTGCCCCGACGAGGGGATGCAGAAATAAACCATCGACGGTTTCCAAGGCGCATTTTTGAATATATTCGTGGGCGCGGTGGATGGGGTTACGGGTTTGGAACCCGACAACGGTACGCCAACCCCGCTCTTGGAAGAGGGCGCGGGATGCAGCGGGATCAATTTGGTAGTTGGGGAAGAGGGGATGGGGATCCCGTTCCAGGAGCCAAATCGGCCCGGCTAAGTTAATCGGCCCCTGATCATAAATCACCTTCACGCCGGGATGCTGTTCTTCATCGGTGCGATAGACGTTGATGGCCTCGTGGGTTTTGTTGTAGCGGTATTTTTGGCTCAGTTCTAACACCCCCACAAACCGGCCGGTGGGGTCATCTAAACGCACCCAACCCCCTTCTTTGAGGGGTTCGGCCACCGCTTCACTGACGGAAAGCGTCACCGGCACGGCCCAGGGCAGGCCATTGGCCAAACGCATATCGGTGACAACGGTTTCATAGTCGGCTTGGTTCATGAACCCGGTTAAGGGGCTAAATCCCCCGATCGCAATCATTACCAGGTCGGAGAAAGCCCGCTCGTCTAGTTGAACGCGGGGGAGGTGATCCCCTTGGGCCCGGAATTCGTTGCCCTCGGCGGCATTGGCAATCCGGTTGATTAAATGCCCGCCGTGGGCAGGGATTTGTGAGGGGGTGGTCATAGGTTGTTCTGTGGATTTCCGGCCTTTGATCCTAGCAAGTGGCGGTGTAATCTGGATCATTTTTTAACGGGGGGATTGGGCGATCGCCTCCAACACCCGCAAGTCCACCGGGGCGAGTTTGGCCTGAATCTCAGCTTGTTCTGCTTCGGAAAAGAGGCTAAAAAATTTGGTGGAGTTGGCATTTTGAATCTGGGCTGTCACCGCTGGTTCACAGTTTTGATAGCGATTTTGCATCAGCGGTTTGGCGGTGGTTTTGTAGTCCTCTAGCATCGTGGGTTCAAAGGGAATGGCTAGAAATGCACAAAGTTCTTCCATAATTTGGCGGGGATTTTCCACCAAAGCTTCATAGCGCACCAGATGATGATGGGGTTTCTGTAAATGCTGACGCGCCACGGCAATATCCCTTGTCCACCGTTGAATACATTGCTCAATGGTGCCGTGGTCATGGCCCCATTTAGCGCGATCGCGCCGGGTGGCATCCCATAAAGAAGCCACCACATCCGCCCCATTGCGGACGAGGTGAATCACTTTCACATCGGGAATATCCCGTTCAATCCAATCCAGGGCATGGAGATGTTCGGGGGTTTTCTCCAACCAGAGGGTATGGCCGGATTCAAGGGCGATCGCATCCAATTCCCGCACAAATTGCCGCACCTGCCAACGAATGGGCAGGGGGAGTTTAGACCAATGGTTGGCCCGTTGGGGCTGGCCCATATCAACGCAAAATTGGGTAATCCAGGGATGAAACCGCCGCGAAGACAGGCCCCATTGGAGTCTTCGGGGTTCATGGGTGGGGATGAGATGTTCAAAAAACTTGGATTCGGGAAAGGAAATAATTTGGGAATGGGCAGCGATTAAACATTGCAGGAGCGTTGTGCCGGAACGACTGCAACCGACGAGAAAAATACGATTTTGGATGGTGGGAGGGGCCATAAAGCGTTAGGAATGAAACAAAACTGTTGAAAATGCCCGGATTTAGGGCCGGTGATATCGAGAATTTTAACAAGCTGTGCCAGAAATTAAACTGGTTAAGCCTGGAACTTCGGCAACATGAATGGTTTCTGAAAAGAGCAATGGCAATAAACTACAATCTTGCCTCTTTTAACCCCATATTGTTCCCAATTTACGGTTGGGAAAGGCTGTGAATTTTGATAACAACTCTAACCTCAACCCTTGCCAAGCCATGTTTAACATTCTAAAACCCTTTGCCTCTCAATCCCACGTTTATCGCCATCTTTATGCTTGGCAGGGGACGGCCATTGTGCAACGGGCGATCGCCCCCACCCAGCGGGGCCGGGTCAAATTCCAAGGAACCTATTGGTTTGCCCGCTGTTTAGATGGCCAGGTCTTCAATCCAGGCATGCCGGTGCAGGTGGTGGGGCGGGAGGAATTAACCTTGCTGGTGATGGCGGCAGTGGCGTAGGGGCGAGGAGTGAGGAGTGAGACCCATCTCTCCTCTCTTCTCTTTTCTCTCTCCTTTCCGTTTGTTATTTTTTTGTAAAGGTTTTGTAAGGTTTGGGCATTTTTGGGGATGCTGGGAAAACTGTTGATCCCCGATTTCGATGATTGAGCATATTGTGTTGTTTAAATGGCAGGATGGGACGAGTCCAGAGGCGATCGCCGCTGTTATGGCTGCTCTTCAGGCCATGGCAGGGCAGATCCCCGGTATAGTTTCCCTTTCCTGTGGGACAGATTTTTCAGGGCGTTCCCAGGGCTATAGTCATGGTTTGGTGGTGCGCTTTGCCGATCGCGCTGGCCTTGAAGCCTATCAGCCCCATCCCGTCCATCAGGCGATCGTCGTTAACCAGATTAAACCCATCGTTGCCGATGTCCTGGCCATGGATTATGAGTTTGGGGGGGCTTGATTTTGCGGCAATGGCGGTGATTTTGTCATAAAAACCTGAGAAATCTTGACATTCGGTTACAATGAAGGGAACCTCACTCACAGCATCTGTGGGTAGAATCGCTATCATTGAATTATGGCCCTGCCCAACCCCTCCGACTCCCGACTGATTCAAGCCATTCTTGATCCCCTTCTGGATGATTTCCTGTATTGGTTCGGGCGATCGCGCCTGCTGTTGGAAACCAACGATCTGTCTAACCTGAGTGCCACGGAACAAGCTCACCTACTCCAACGCATTCACCAAGCAGAAGCAGAAGTCCGCAGTACAAAAGCTCTTTTAGCCGTGACGGGCGTAGGTGTTGACCCTAGCACCCTTGCCCCCTGGCACCAATTGGTTACGGAATGCTGGCGAATTGGCCACCAATGGCGTGTTTCCCAGTCCTCCTAACCCCTACCTTAACCCGGTACACCACCCCACTGTTCGCCTAGAGGACGCAGATCATGCCCCAATTACTTTATATTTTGGCCTTTACGATTATTGCTTTTTTTGCGGTTAGCACGTTAATTCGCAGTTTAATCACGCTGAACACAGAGTCCCATCGTCGCCCCCGGAACCCCCAAGGGCGGCCCAATGCCAACCGTCGCCCGGTGCGGGTTCCCCATCCGGAACTTTTGGATAATCAGGGGCAACCGATTAATGAGCCGTTGTTGGTGGTGCGATCGATCAATGTGGATGATGCCCGTGAAAAGTTGGATGCCCTCTACAATGCTTCCCCTGGGGGTAAAGCGGAACAGCAGGACGAAGATTAAGGGTTAACTGCTCAAATTCAGGTTAATGCCTTCATGCCCCATTTCTCCTTGAGATGGGGTTTTTGAGTTAGGTGCATCTCACTTTTGCGATTGCTTCAGATAACCTAGCTCAAAAACTCATTTTTTGTATTGCACGCAGCCTAAGACATTGCTAAAGCTTGTTGGAGTGGGGCAGGGAGTTCAATGGGCATAAAATAGGCGTTAGGATAGAGGTAATCTTCCCCGGATTCATCAATGATTCGCAGCATTTGATGGCTATTCGCTTTTGAGTCCGGTAGGACGTGATAAATCTTGCGAACTTCTAGGGAAGCTGGATAGTCTGTATTTTTGATGCAAACAACAAATTCTCTTGAAACTTCCATCCTGGTGCTGCCCTGGTTACTCAAGCATAGTCAGCGATCGCCTTTTTGCGATTAGCCCTTTCGGACAAATCAGGCGGCGCATCTTCTAACAGATGTTCAGGATGTCCCCCACGTCTTTCGACAATAGTTTGGCGGGGTTGTAAACTCAACCAGCGTTCTTGAACCAAGCGTTTAATCAATTCATCGCTAGTCGTTTTTTCCCTGGCTAAAATTTCCACTAAACGGGCTTCGGTTTCGGGGTCTAGTTGTATGTTCAGCATGATTCTTTCTGATTAGTGATTAATTTCTAATTGTACTTAATTTACGCCAACTCATCCTTAAACTGATTTAAGTTGAGGAGGGGCTAAGGGGGTGACTACTATTATAGCCAATTTTCCAGAAACCGGGTTTCTATGTAGCTGGATTAGAATGCACAAAACTGGGCAGTTTGCTGGTCATGAATTTCTGTCCTTACGGTTTCGACTTCTTGGGTGATTTCTTCTAAGGAGATTTCATCAGTCTTGAAAGTTTCGAGAAGATGAGTCAGTTTGCTATCTAGCAATTCTTTGGATAACGCTTCACTGAGTTTTAATTTGTCAGCCTCTGGCAGTTGTTTGACTAGGCTCAAAACTTGTTCAAAGCTGAGGGAGAGTTGATATTGAGTTGGGTTCATCG
>RECT01000402.1 GCA_007693875.1 Spirulina sp. DLM2.Bin59 | reverse complement strand
GATTTGGCCCAAGCCCTACAAACCCTGATCAGCGGCTGGGGAGAGGTTGAGAATTAAGACCACGTGGAGCGGGCTTTTAAGGTGCTCACTCGTCTCACCCATGAAAATGTAGATCGCCTCGATTGGAAAATCCTCGCCGCTGCCATGGAGGATCTGGAGGGGGGCTTTCAAGTGTTTTACCCCCATCGCCATGTGCGCAAGGTCAGCATCTTTGGCTCCGCCCGAACCCCAGCGGATGAGCCGATTTATAAAATGGCAGTGGATTTTGCCCAACGGATGACCCAACTGGGGTTTATGGTGATTACGGGCGCTGGCGATGGGATTATGGCCGCCGGGAATCGCGGCGCAGGGCGGGAGCAATCCTTTGGCTTGAATATTCGTCTTCCCTTTGAACAGGGGTCAAACCCCTACATTGCCGGGGATGAGAAGCTGATGAGCTTTAAATACTTCTTCACTCGCAAGTTATTTTTTCTGCGGGAAAGTGATGCGATCGCCCTCTTTCCCGGGGGGTTTGGGACGTTGGATGAGGCTTTTGAAAGTTTGACATTGTTACAAACGGGGAAATATGGCCCCGCCCCTGTGGTGCTGATCAATGAACCAGGCAGTGACTACTGGAATTCTCTGGATCAGCATATTCGTGAACATCTACTCCGGGAGGGGCTGGTGAGTCCCGCTGATCCCGATATTTATAAAATTACCGATGATCTCGATGTGGCCTGTGGCATCATTAGCCAGTTTTACCGGGTTTACCATTCCAGCCGCTATGTGGGGAAAACACTGGTGATGCGCCTTACCAGTGAGTTGAGCGATGGAGCGGTGGCGGCGCTCAATGAGGAATTCAGCGATATTCTCGTCACTGGAGAAATCGTCAAAAGTGCAGCGTTACCTGCCGAAAAATTGGATGAGACCCACCATTTACCCCGCCTCTGCTTGGTGTTTAACCAACGGGATACGGCTCGTTTAATGCAGATGATTGATCAGATTAACCGGTTAGGGGCTTTGGCGCCCGGTAGTGAGCATCCGGAATGGAAGTAACAGCGGCGATCGCCCTCGGTAGTAATTTAGGTGATTCTGCCCAAATTTTGCGGGGGGCATTATTGGCTCTAGATCGTGTTGAAGGGTTGAAGGTGGTGGCCAGTTCCCCCTGGTATCGCACCGCCCCCGTCGGGCCACCCCAGCCGGACTATCTCAACGGCTGTGCATTGTTAAAAACCACCCTTGACCCGGAAGACCTGTTAAATCATCTCTTAGGGATTGAACAGCAGTTTGGGCGGGTGCGGCGGGAGCGGTGGGGGCCGCGATCGCTGGATTTAGATTTGTTATTCTATGGCGATCGCACCTTAGATCTACCCCATTTAACCCTGCCCCATCCCCGCATGGGCGATCGGCCCTTTGTCCTCGTTCCCTTGGCCGACATTGCCCCCCATTGGCAACATCCCCACCAGGGGGAAACGGTGATTCAACGTTTAGCTCAACTGGATTGTCAAGGGGTGGAACTGTTTGATCCTTAAAACCAACTGCTCAATAAATGGTGCGTCAGCCGTGACGCTGCTCTTTTGCATCCTGGGTTATCGATCTGACGCACGCTACTGGCAAGACAAGAATTGTAGGGTGCATTAGACCGGATCAGTGATGATGTGGGTGATTGAATTGTATCTGACGCACCAGCCGTTACTAGCATCATCGGTCTTAACCTGGAGAATGTGAGCGAGAAAAGAACGTTCCCCCAACAAAGGCGAAAAAGTTTTTGCTTCGAGAATTTTTGCTCAAAACCGTTCAGGATCACAGTCATGAAGCGTTTCCAAAATCAAATCAAAACGGAAATTATCGATGAGTTTATTGATTTTGCCCCCTAAACCGTGATGACTGGCGGGGATCTCTGTGAGTAGTTCCAAAATAACCTGATGATCAATGGTGAGGGCAGCTTGGTGGAGTTGGGTGAGCCAAGGGAGGGGGAGACCCGCTAAATCCTCAAGGGTTAATAGTGTTTCTAAATGGATATTATCTTCAGTGGATTCTTCAATCTGTAGATCCGCTGGGATATCCGTGGCTAAAATATCAGGGGAGGCGATCGCCACAGTTTCCATCCCACAAACCTCTAGGGGAAGCACCACCGTAAACTGAGACCCCTGGTTCACCTCACTATCTACATGGATTTCCCCCCCGAGCAACTGCACATATTCTCGACTGATTGACAGCCCCAACCCCGTGCCTTCCGTTGATTTGTGGCCATTACTGGACTGCACAAAGGGTTCAAACAATAGATTAATTTCATCGCTTTCGATGCCGGGGCCAGTGTCCTCAACGGTCAATTCGAGAAGTTGGCGGCTACTATCCTGGGGATCTGGTTCACCATTAACCCGAATCACCACTCGACCCACATCGGTAAACTTAATCGCATTGCCAATCAAATTACTAAAAATCTGCCTTAACTTACTATCATCACTCCGTACCGCTGGGGTTAAAGTTTCACTAATTTCTAAGTGAAGATTTAACCCCTTCTTCTGGGCCTTTGGTCGATGCATTTCATAGACAGATTCAATCAAATTATGCAGATCCAACGGGGCTAGATTGACCTTGATTTGGCCAGCCTCCAGCTTTGACATCGCCAAAATATCATTGATTAAACTCAGCAAATGCTCACCACTGCGTTTGATCGTCAATAAATTTTCCCGTTGATCCAAAGAGAGGGATTGATCCCCTCCCAAAAGTTGACTAAAACCGAGGATGGCATTGAGGGGAGTGCGGAGTTCATGGCTCATGCTGGCGAGGAATGCACTTTTGGCTCGGTTGGCGGTTTCCGCCAGCTCCTTGGCGGCATTGAGGGCAACTTCGGCTTGCTTGCGATCGCTGATATCCCGCACCATAATCAGCACCTCATCCTCCCCCGTTACAACAATACGGGACTCCTCATATTGCAGTTCCCCCTCAATTTCGAGGGCATATTCATGGAGTTGCAGTTCCCCCGTTGCCAGGGCGGCTTGGGCCATGGCCAACCATTGGGCGGCGAGATCCGGCGGTAACACATCCTGAATGCGGTTCCCCACCACCGTCTTTTCCCGGTCATAAAGCCGCACCTGCTCCGTGTTGCGCAGTTCTTGATACACCCCCTCCCGGTTAATGCGAATCAGTAAATCCGGGATGGCCATGAGCATAGCCCGATTATTGGCCTCACTTTTTCGCAACGCCTCATTGCGCTCCCGCAGTTGCACAACATGGTCTAGGGTGCGTTCTAGGGTAATTTCCAGATCGTCGAAATTAATCGGCTTGGTGAGAAAGTCAAAGGCTCCCCGGTTCATGGCGGTGCGGATGTTGCCAAAATCCCCATAGGCGGAGATCACCACAGTTTTCGGCGTGGGGGAACCCCGTTTCGAGAGGTGATCGAGGAGCGTCAGCCCATCCATGCGCGGCATATTAATATCGGTGAGCATCACATCCACATCAGGATGGGCATCAATCTGGGCCAGGGCTTCTACGCCATTGTTGGCAAAGAGAAACTCAAGTTCCCCCTTGCGGATTTTGCGTCGAAAGGACTTTTGTACCAGAACTTGCATTGTGGGTTCATCATCCACCACCAAAATTTTTGCCGCCATACCCATTCCTTGAGATGTGTTCCTATCTTTATCCTACGCAAATTGGCGGAGTTTCCCGGTAATCTTTCGTGATCTGTTGTGATTTGCGGATTTTAGGCCGGTGGTTATCCGTGAAATCACACAAAGACTAAGGGTTTCTGCCGTAGAGCTTCAAAGGCGCGGCGATCAAAGCGGTAGAGGCTGGCCGGTCGCCCCGCGCCCCGGGAGACTTTCACTCCGGTATCTGTGAGGATGCGCAATTTTAACAAACGGGCGCGAAAGTTGGAGTAGTCGGCAAAATTTTCCCCCAAGACTGTGCAGTAGAGTTGATAAACCTCGTTGAGGGTGAAGACATCGGGGAGGACTTCAAAGGCAATGGGGCTATATTCCAGTTTGTTACGGAGGCGACGGTAGCCGTAGGTGAGGATTTGATGATGGTCAAAGGCGAGGGTTTCGACGGTTTGGAGCGTGAACCAGGCGGTCATCCCCCCTTCATGGGTGATCAGTTCGGCTTCTTCTTTACGGACGAGGGCAAAGTAACTCACGGAGAGGTAACGGGTTTGGCGGGTGGTTTCCCGGGGGTCTCGGCCGGGATCGCCAAAGGTATAGAGTTGCTCTAAATAGAGATGATGAACTTTGATTTTTTCTTGGAGAATGCGCCGCGCTGCTGATTCAAGGGATTCCCCCTCTCGTACCAGGGTTCCGGGGAGGCTCCACTGGCCATCGTAGGGGGTCTGGAGGCGTTTGACCAAGAGCACAAAAAGACGGTTTTGAGCCGGGTCAACGGAAAAAATTACGTTATCAACGCCGACTTTACAGGTAGCCAAGGGAGCGACGGAACTCATGGATGGGGGTGCTCGCAGGGAAACAACGCCTATTGTACCTGTGCCTTAGGAGGCATAGAGTTGCTGTTGGGCAATGTAGGCGGCGACGGGGGGGGTGATCATGGTGCGATCGCCCTTTTCCCGGTAGCAGGTGGAGGAAACCGCCGGGGGGTCAAGGTCAGCGAGGCGGTAATCCCCCCCCAATTGTTGCAGGGTGGCTAAATCCTCCGCTTCAATGTCATAGCCGGGTCGCGGCACGATTAACAACCGCACTTGGGCTAACAGGTCTTCAATCCGATGCCAACGGGGCAGTTGGGCCACCAGATCGGAGCCGACGACCAGATCAAAGGCGGTGGGGTGGGGCCAGCGCCGCCGCGCCCGCTCTAGGGTGTGGAGCGTGCGGGATTGACTGAGGTCGGCATAGAGCACCACATGGGGATATTGCCATTGGATTTCCTGCACCACTAAATCCAGCATCATCATCCGGTGATCTAGGGGGGTTTGCTGGGATTTAAGGGGGTTATCGGCGGCCCAGACGGCGACGTGATC
>RECT01000095.1 GCA_007693875.1 Spirulina sp. DLM2.Bin59 | reverse complement strand
AGCGGCGGACACCTTCCCCCAACACACCCTACGGTTTCGCAATGACCGGCTCCTACCACGTCTAGGACTTGACCCCCAAAAAGTGGGGGATGATGATTTTATTGAAGCCTTTGGCCATTTTCAGGGGGTGCGCCCCTTCCTTGCCCTGCGGTATCACGGCTATCAGTTTGGGCAGTATAACCCCCAACTGGGGGATGGGCGGGGCTTCCTCTATGGTCAGGTGCGGGGGGTGGATGGGGGCCTCTATGATTTTGGCACGAAGGGATCGGGGCGGACTCCCTATTCCCGCACCGCTGATGGTCGGCTCACCCTCAAAGGGGGCGTGCGGGAAGTATTAGCCGCTGAAGCCCTGCATCAATTGGGCGTGACCACTTCCCGCTGCTTGAGTTTGGTGGAAACTGGCGAACAGTTATGGCGGGGGGATGAGCCTTCCCCCACCCGTGCCTCAGTGATGATCCGCATGAGTCGTTCCCATTTACGGTTTGGCACATTGGAGCGGCTCCATTATTTGCAACGGCCGGATTTGATCAGTCCTTTGGTGGATCATCTCATTGCCGTTTATTATCCAGAAATTGATCCCCAGGGGAGCGATCGCCTCCCGCAATTTTATGCTCAACTGGTGGAGCGGACAGCCCAATTGGCGGCCCAATGGATGGCGGCGGGGTTCTGTCATGGTGTGTTAAACACCGATAATATGTCCCTCACGGGGGAAAGTTTCGACTATGGCCCCTATGCCTTTATTCCCACCTACGATCGCACCTTTACCGCTGCCTATTTCGACTACAGCGGCCGCTATGCCTACGGCAATCAACCGGGGATCTGTCGGCTCAATTTGGAGTTATTACAGGTTCCTTTGGCATTGATTATGGCGAAGGCGGATCTAGAGGCGGGATTAGCCACCTTTGATCAGCATTACTACAGAACCTATGAGCAGTTAATCCTTAAACGTCTCGGTTTAACAACGCTCATGGGTAACTTAACCACCGATTTATTGAAAGTCACCCTCGGAACATTGATCCAAACCCAAGCCGGTTATGGAGAATTTTTCGCCACCCTGGCCCGCTGTTTTGATCCAGCTTGGCGGGGGGATGGGGGGCTAATTCGTACCGCGATGGCTTTAGATGAACCTTGGCAGGATTGGGCGATGCTTTATCATCAAGCCCTCAATGAACTGGCCCCCGATGCCATGGCGACGGTTGCGGCCCAATTAACGGCAGCGAATCCGCAAACGGTGCTTTTAAGGCCGGTGATTGAATCGGTGTGGGAGGCGATCGCCCAGGAGGATAATTGGCAACCCTTTAACGATTTAGTTGCCCAACTTCAGTAGGGTGCGTCAGACCGGATCAATGATCATCTTAGCGATGGGTTGGTATCTGACGCACCGAGTCAGGGTGGTGCGTCAGCCATTAAGCTATTCTTTTGCGTCCTGGGTGATCAATCTGACGCACCCTACTAAAAACCCCCCTTTTTAAGGGGGGCAGGGGGGATCCTAACGCACCTGTTTGAGGCTTTCCACCTTATTGGTGAATAGCTCAATAAATAAACTAATCACCTTACGATTTTCGCGGATTTTAATATTGACACTCACCGACATCCCCGATTGTAAGGCAACTTGCCGGTCTTGGATTTGTAAAAACTGTTGATCTAAACTCACCCGAACTGGAAACCGGAAAAAGTTATAAATCTGATCCGGCGGTAAAGCATCAGAACTAATCGAAACCACTTCGCCCTTAATATCACCAAACTCGCTAAAGGGAAACGAATCAATGCGAATATCGGCGGCCATTTGCTCCCGCACAAAACCAATTTCTTGGTTCGTGACAAACACCTCAGCAATTAGATTATCCTGGGGCACAATGGAGAGCAAAATTTCGCTAGTATTGGCCACAAAGCCGTTATAGGCTTGGAGATCAAACACCGTTCCCGCTACCGATGCCCGAACCTCTTGGTAGCGCAACTGTTGCCGCAGTTGACTGATTTTACTATCAATTTCTGCGAGGCGTTTTTCATTGGCCACCACGACATTGAGAACGGATTGGGTGAGTTGGCTATCAATGTCAGCAATGCGTTTATTATTGGTGGCGATCGCCTCCCGCACATTTTTCTGTGTGCTGGCCGTCGTATTCGTCAACTCCTCCCGCCCCCGGGCAATATCCAACTGAATCCGGTTCAATTCCTTTTGCAGTTGTTCAATTTCAGCGCGACGGCTGGCAATTTTTTGCTCCTGTTCTTGGGTTTCAATGCGGGCATTGCGTTGCAGTTCTTGGAGCGTGGCCCGGCGATCATTGGCCCGTTGCCGCTGCTGCTCCACTTGGACATTGGCGATCGCCTCCCGGGCCAAGGGAGCCATATCAGCCAGGATATTCTCCTCCAGGGCTAAGGAATCCACCGCTTGGGCGATGGCGGTACGGTTGCGGGCATTGACCTCTGTCAAAACCTGGCGATCGGTAGCCAGGGCTTGGTTCGCATCCGCCAGTTTAATTTGGGTTTGTTGGAGTTGCTCCTGCCGTTGGGCGATGTCAAGGCGGACGGTATTGGCCCGCGATCGCAGTTCTGCACTGGCGGTTTGGAGCCGGGCCAGATCCCCCGCATTCAACCCCCGGCCATCCCCTGCCAATTCCGCTTGGTAAAACTGATTTTCCTCCATCACCGCTTGACGGTTGCGGGTCAGTTGTTGGACATCGGGGGGCAGGTTGAGGCGAGCAATGGCCTGCATGAGGCCCGTGGTATCCCCGGAATCAATCACACTGCGATAAAGGCGATTTTCCTCCACCAGCGATCGCCGCACCAACAGTGCCCCCTGCAATTCCGCCTCCACAGTTGCCGAATCAAACCGCACCAACAGATCCCCCGGCCGCACCGCATCCCCCTCCGCCACCAACACCTGAGTCACCACGCCACTGCCCGGCGCTTGGACTTCTTTCACCGTCGCTTTGGGTTTTAACTGGCCGGTGGCAGTGGCCACCTGTTCAATTTCCGCAATACAGGCCCACGCAACGCCAAACGTCACCACCCCAATAATTGTCCAAACAATCAGCCGCGACCACCGAGGCGATTGGCGCAGAACAACGGGCTGATCAAACTCCGGATAGACGAGGGCGTTGGTGGTTTGGGCCGTGGTTTGGGGAACAAGAGCAGTGGTTTCCCGCATACTGCCTTGGGTGGGGGGCAGAGGGGGCAAGGTAATGGAGCGATTGAGAATTTTACGCTGGGGTTTTCCGTTGCCATTGGATTTAAAACCGTTACCGTTCATAATCTGCCCACGATCGCCCACGCTCTAATTTTCCCATCCTAGCGGATTTCTCCCGCCACGATTGCGGGCATCAAAAGATGCGCCCTGGCAGGAGACGATCCGCAATTGCCCTGAATCCCATTAAGATAGGGGAATTATTCTCATCACCCTGAGCAAACACGGTGGATCTTGCAGCCTGCTATCAGACCCTCGGCCTCCAGTGGGGCGCATCACTCCCAGAGATTAAAGCGGCCTATCGTCGCTTGGCCCGGTGCTATCACCCTGATTTACACCCCCAAAATGTCAAGGCAGCAGAGGCCAAGTTCATTGAACTGACCCAGGCCTATGAACAACTGCTCCAAGCCCAAAATGGCTATGCTGCCCCTCACCATCCTCCCCATAACCCCGTTGCAGCCCCCCACGCACCCCATCCCCTCAAGGATCCGATTTATATCAATTTCCAGACTCTGCTGCGGAGACGGCGGTTTGCTCGGGCCGTTGCCCTCATTGAAGGGTTAGTGATTCGACTGCCGGAAGATTATGAGGTACGGCAATGGCAGGCGATCGCCTACTATCAATGGGGTAAGGCCCTCATCGACCAGGGCCATGGGGAGAAAGCTAAGGTTTATCTCCGCAAAGCCCTCCGCAGTGACCCCAATAACCGCGAACTCTGGGCAGAAGTGGAATCCCAAGTCCACCGTTTGGCAAAAATTAGTTAAACATTGAGTGATCAGGAGTTGATGATGAATGACGCGATCAGCCCCATTTATCAAGGGCAGTTTGGTGAGTTTACGATTACCGATGGCGATCGCCGTGAGGTGATCATTTACCGTGCTGGCCTCGCGGTTGCTGGTCTGAGCTTTGCCCTCGGCACAGTGCTGCTGCTAACCCAACCCCCTAGCCCCCTCCTCTGGCAGGGCTTAACGCTGCTCTTTGCCCTCTTTTCCCTCGGCTTAGGGGTGAGCCTCTGGTTCATTCATATTTATTTCCAGCTCCTGCACCGGGTTTTACAACTGTTTTGGGCGGTGGGTTCCATGGCGGCGGTGGTGATTATGGTGCGGGGGAGTGAACCATTGCCGGTGGCGATCGCCCACCATCCCCCCCTACTCATTGGTATCGGCTTCAGCTTCGCTGCCTTAACGGGGATTTTCTTCAAAGAAGCCTTTTGTTTCAACCGTCCCGAAACCAAACTCCTCACCCCCCTCGTCCCCATCCTCCTCCTGGGGCATCTCCTCACCCTTCTCACCCCCACCGTGGAACAGGTTCTATTGGGGATTTGGGCGGTGCTGTTTTTAATCTTCATCGGGCGAAAAATGATCCAACCGATTCCCCCAGATATTGGCGATAAATCAGTGTTTGCTGAACTACATCGCCAGGGGCAATAAGCCGGTGAGACCCAGTTCCTTACGCCGGTTGATGGGCAAATTGTTGGGCGTAAAATTGGGCGTAGCGGCCGTTTTGGGCCAACAGTTCGGCGTGGGTTCCCGCTTCGATCAGTTCCCCCTGTTCGAGGACGAAGAGGCGATCGGCACGGCGGACGGTGGCGAGGCGATGGGCAATGACGAAGACGGTGCGATCGCGCATAATCCGCTCCAAGGCCTCCTGTACCAAGGCCTCCGATTCCGAATCGAGGGCCGAGGTGGCTTCGTCGAGGATGAGGATTTGGGGATTGAGGTACATGGCACGGGCGATCGCCAGCCGTTGCCGTTGCCCCCCGGACAAATTCAC